>CAKZOF010000214.1 GCA_937135995.1 uncultured Pyrinomonas sp. | reverse complement strand
GGTCCAGTCGGCGTCCGTCCACGCAGACGACCGCGGCGCGAAAGCCGAGGGCGAGAAAGCGCGCGGCACACTGGCGCGTGTCGCGCGCCCAGAGCGGAAAAAGTCCCTGCATGTCGAGCGCGGCGAGCATTCGCTCGCGGTAGGCACGCACGTCTTCGAGGAATAGGTCGCCGAAAGCGACCGTCCGAACGCCGCGCTCGCGCCACACGTGCAAACGTTCGCGCATCGCCTCTTCGTACACGCGGTTGCTCGCCTCTTTCGGGATCATGGCGCAGTCGAGTTTCAGTTCGAGGCTCGCGGCTTGGCGCTCGATGAGCGAGCGCCGGACGCCGTGCATGCTCAAGCGATCGTAGTCGCGCGTGATGGTCGCCAGCAGCGCGACCACGGCGTACGAATCGGTGTGGCACAGTAGTTCGTAGAGCGCGAGCGTGCAATCTTTGCCGCCGCTCCAAGAAAGCAGCACGGGTGTTTTGCCGTTGACGTTCATGCTCCGGTCGAGCGTCATGACGTTTCAAGCGTGCTCCCGAAGTACGTGTTAGCGCTGCGCCGTGTCAGTCGGGGATGATGGCGATGGCGCGCAACGGTCCACCGCTTCCGCCCGCGATTTTGATCGGCAGCGCGACGACGACGAACCCTTTCGCTGGCAGTTGGTCCAGATTGGCGAGGTTCTCGAAGGCCGGAATGTTGCGTTCGAAGAGCGTCCGGTGTGCTTCGAAAAGTTGCGACTGGCCGTAATCGATGCTCGGCGTGTCAAGGCCGATCGCCTTGATCGAACGATTGGCGACGAGCCAGCGCGCCGTTTCCGGGGCGAGCCCGGGGAAGTGGAGCTTGGCGACTGCCTCCGGCCCACGTTCATCCGTCCCCATGTAGCTTCGGCGGTCGGGCCAGCGTTTGCCGTATCCGGTCCGCAGAAAGACGATAGCGCCGTTGGGAAGTCGACCGTGTTGTTTCTCCCAGACCTCGATGTCGGCGACGGTGATTTGATAGTCGGGATCGTTCGCGCATTTGTCGGCGACGTCGACCACGACGCCCTCGCCCATCAGTTGTTCGAGCGGGATGCGGTCCACCGTCTTTCCGTCGCGATGAAAGTGTATGGGCGCATCAATGTGCGTTCCACCGTGCTCGGCCATGCAGAAGTTGTTAGCCGCGTAGTAGTAGCCTTTGTCCGTCACGCCATCGGCGACTCGTTCGAGCTTGAACGGCTCGGCGGTGGGCCAGAAGATCGTCTGTTCGTCGTATGGGTAGGAGAGATCAACGACGCGGCCTTGCGGAAAGCTCTTCGTCGCGGGCGATGAGCAAGCTGCGTTCAACGCGAGAAGAAAGAAGGCGATGCGCTTCATACGGCCCCCTCTAGCTCAACTGAGTCCGTTTCGTTGATGGTTCGTGCGGTTCGATCATAGCTCTTACCGGCGCAGCGCGCAAAACGCGCGGTCAAAGATGGAAAGGGCATGGGGCGCTGGAAGAGGCGGGCGCTCGTGCGCTGGGCGGAAGCGGATTTGGACTCGGACCTCGATTGAGTGTTACATTATGAGCACGAAAAGGATTCGAATAACGTTTCGCGGGGGAAGATGATGTCAGCGCAACAACCTTCTGCGTCCAACACGACGCGTCGTTACCAATTGTTCATCGGCGGGCAATGGGTGGAGGCCGAATCGGGCAGGACGTTCGCTTCGGTCAATCCGGCGACCGGCGAGACCCTCGCCGAAGTGGCTGAAGCCGACGCGCCCGACATAGACAAGGCGGTGCAGGCCGCGCGACGCGCCTTCGAGGGCAAGTGGTCCAAGGTGAGCGCGCGCGACCGCGGGCGGCTGCTCTACAAACTGGCCCAGTTGGTCGAATCACGGGCCAAAGAGTTGGCCGAACTGGAGACGATGGACAACGGCAAACCCATCCGCGAAGCGCTCTACGTCGACCTGCCGGAGGTGATCGAACACTTTGAGTATTTCGCTGGCATGGCGACCAAGATCGAAGGCGAGACGATCCCCGTGCCGGGGCGCATGTTCAACTACACCTTGCGCGAGCCTTTGGGCGTCTGCGGCGCGATCATCCCGTGGAACTACCCGCTCGTAATGGCTGCGTGGAAGCTTGCGCCAGCACTGGCCGCCGGAAACACGGTGGTGCTTAAACCAGCGGAGCAGACGCCCGTCACCGCGCTCGAATTGGGCAAGCTCATTCAAGAGGCAGGTTTCCCCGAAGGCGTGGTCAACATTGTCCCCGGTTTCGGTGAACGGGCCGGTGCCGCACTCGCCTCGCATCCGGGCGTGGACAAGATCGCCTTCACCGGCTCGACCGAAGTGGGCAAAAAGATCGCGCGCGCCGCGGCTGAGAACCTAACCAAAGTCTCGCTCGAACTCGGCGGCAAGGCGCCCAACATCATCTTCGCCGATGCCGACATGGAGCAGGCCGTCAACGGCGCGCTGATGGGCATCTTCTTCAATCAAGGTCAAGTCTGCACTGCCGGATCGCGCATCTTCCTCGACGAGCGGATCAAGGATGAATTCTTGGCGCGCTTCCGCGAGCGCGCCGAGCAGATACGCATCGGCGATCCCTTGGACAAACAGACGCAGATGGGGCCGCAGGTATCGGAAGAGCAGTTAAACAAGGTGAAGTATTACGTCGCGGTCGCGCGCCAAGAGGGGGCGACGCTGGTCACAGGCGGCGAACCGCCGGCGCTCAGCGGGCCGCTCGCGCACGGGTACTTCTTCCGCCCGACCATTTTCACCGATGTCAAAAACGAAATGCGCGTCGCCCAAGAAGAGATCTTCGGTCCGGTCGCCGCCGTCATCACCTTCAAAGACGAGGATGAGCTGATCCAACAGGCTAATCAGACCATTTATGGTCTTTCGGCGGGCATCTGGACGCGCGACGTGACGCGCGCCCACCGGCTCGCGCGCGAAATACGCGCTGGCGTCATCTGGATCAACACCTACAACATCTTCAACGCCGCGTCGCCGTTCGGCGGATACAAACAGTCCGGCTACGGGCGCGAGATGGGCAAACATGCCATCGAACTCTACACGCAGGTCAAGAGCGTGTGGATCGACCTTTCAGGTCGACCGATGGGCTGGTACAACCGTTGACCGCGGCGGCGGGTGGTGTGCGCCCTCCATCAGAGCGAGACTTTCAGGTAGACCGAATGAGTTGACACAAAAGCCGACGGCGGCGGCAACGAAACCGCGCGCCGCTTCATCATAGGCGCGGAAAATCGCATCTCTCCCCAAACCAATCGCACCGGAGGAGAAGATCGATGACAAAGAGTTGGAAACTGGCCGCGCTCGGCGGCATCCTCGCCGCGGCGATCTTTTTGACCGCCTGCCCGAGTCGCACGACCATCGCCAAGATCAACGCCGATCCCGGGCGTTATCAGAACAAAGAGGTGGTGATCGCCGGCACTGTCACCAACAGTTTCGGCGCGCTTGGCAGGGGCGTCTACGAAATCGACGATGGAACGGGCCGCATGTGGGTCTACACGCAACGGGGCGTGCCGAGCAAAGGCGCGCGCGTCGGCGCCAAGGGGCGCGTCTACAACGGCTTCAGCTTTGCCGGTCGTAACTTCGGAACCGTGCTCGAAGAACGGGATCGGCGCGCCGGGTGAAGTCTACGGCGTGGCACAGCGATTGCTCTGTTGTAACGCTCCGGCAGTTTGAGCCTCGTCGGCAAGACGCAGGCGCGCTGAGTTCGCGGTGAACTCTCTTGAGCGCGCTCGCACGGGCCTGTCCCTAAGCGCAACGAGAGGTCATGAGCGAAAAGATGTCGGGCGAGCGAACAGTGATCCGAACTCTGGAGCGGCAGTTCGCTCGCCTCCATGACAATTCTTGTGCGCTCGTTCAGCGCATACCACCTGATCAGCTCTACTGGCAGCCGCGCCAAGCGCGCTGGTTTCCGGCCCTTTCGTGCGGCGAACACGTTCTGCGGAGCGCGGCTGTCATCGAGCAAACTTTCGGCGGGATCACGGCCAATCTCTGGGATGATCCGTTTGAGTGGACGCTGCCTGAGTCTTTGCCGACGCCCGATCACGTTCTCGAATATCTCGCCGAAGTGGAGGAGACGAGAAGACGCGGCTTCGCCCTCTTCGAGCGCGACGCGGACTTGATGAAGCTCATTGCCACGCCATCTGGAGAACTCCTTCCATTACTCGCGGTGCTGACCGATGCTTTGGTCCGCGCTTCCCACTATCAAGGCCGGGCCTTCGCCACTTTCCGGCTGATCTCCGACGAGCGTCTGCCCCACGTCTGAGCGGGTTGTCGGCGGGTGCGTTGTGAACAGACGTGAACACGCCTGTCGCAACTCGTGAACATTTTTCGACGTAAGTAGAGGTTGAATGTGCGAAAAACAATGCAGCTTGATATAGTTGCTTGTGTCCATAGGGCTGAGAGGCACACTCAGTCGGCGAGGAGATCGACAATGTTCTGCCCGAAATGCAGTCAGCCGTTCATCGAAGAGGTGCGGTTCTGCTCGCGTTGTGGTTTCCCGCTCGAAGGCGTGCGCGCGTTGCTCGCATCGGGCGGTGAACTACCGATGTTGCGCGAATCTCCGCGGCGTCGCGGCGTCAGGCACGGCACCGTGTTGATGTTGGGTGGGATGATCGCAACTCCGCTGGTCGGCATGTTGTACGTCATGCTCGGGCTTCCGCCGGAATTGGTCGGGCTAGTCGCCGTCCTCTTCTTCATCGGCGGTTTGATGCGCTTGCTCTATGCCGTCGCTTTCGAACCGGGCCCTTGGCGCTTGGGCAGCGAGACGACGTCACCGGCACCGGCTATCGCCAGCCGGGCGATCTCTCCGCAACTGCCGGGAAGACAGACGGATCGTTCTTTGACTGACGCGTCGAGCGTGATCGAAGGCACAACACGCTTGCTCGACGAGCGAGACGCACGACCGAGATGACCCGGGCGCGCGTCGAGAGCGAAGCAGCGGCGCTTCGGCGGGGCGAAGGGGTTGATCGACGAACTTTGATCTTCGGTGGCGTGAAGCCTCCGCCGACTTCCATGCTTTCAACGAGCTTTTCGGGTGAACCCGGTGAACGGCGAGCGCTTCCTTCAGTTGAAGGAAGCGCTCGCCGTTCTCGTCCTTGATCGTGCGGGCTTTCAGGCGCGATCTTGCACGACGTTGAGACCAGCGCGCCGCGCGCAATGAGCGCAGCAGAAGTAAGCTTCGCCGACCTCCACTCCGTGTCCGATGATTCGGCATCCGCAGTGGGCACACGTCGGGGCGAGCGCTTGAATGGCACATTCGAAGCTGTCGAACGTGTGACTGCGCCCCTGCATCACAACCTGAAAAGCCTTGTCATAGTCGTTGCCACAGAGTTCACACTGTGCCATGATCCCCTCCTTTCCACCAGCAGGTTTTCGCCTTAAGCTAAGCTTGCTTGGTCGTCGCCCGTTGGCCGAGCCTGTTTCCGAGCAAGCGCAGGGCTCGATTGGCGATCTCGCGGTTCTGCGTGCAGACTTCGCGCAAGAACTGCGCGAGTTCCTGATCGCCCTGTTGTTCGGCATCACGTACGTACTGCTCGCACGTCTCCGCGCCTTGAAGCGCGTGGTAGATGACGCTGATCAGGTCGTAAGTGGTGTCCTTGACTGCCTTCGCATGACTGTCGGTGGACATCTCGATGCTCCTTTCTTTGATCGGAGAAAAAACCTCGCCAAGTCAGGGCGAAGCAACGCGCCACCAACGCAACCATCGAACAAGCGCCGCCTGTTCTTCAGCATGGTACATCAAGCGCAAGCTGGATTAAAGATGCGGCGCGGCGACGCTCCTCGTCCTACGGATTCACGTTCTTCGCGCCGAGCGAGGGTCGAACCGAAGAGCGCGCGCAAGAAAGAGGTGTTCCTGAGTCTGAAATCGCTGACGGAAGTTGTCATCCGACGATAGGTCGTGCTCTAATCGCTGTGAAACGAGCGATCGAATGGGATTGAAAAGAATCAAGTTTCATATTCTCGTCTGCAAAAACGATTCGTGTGTCGAGCGCGGCGGCAAAGAGGTCGCCAAAGCGCTCAAGCGTGCGCTGGACGATGCCGGACTGCGCAAGCAAGTCTTGCTGAGCAAAGTCCGCTGTCTCAAGCAATGCGGACGTGGGCCGGTGGTGGTCGTCTATCCCGATGGCGTGTGGTACGGCGGCGTCTCCGCACGCGACGTTGCAGAGATCGTCGAACGCCACTTGATGCGCGGCGCGCCGGTCGCCCGCAAGGTGCTCCACCTTATGCGTGAGCGCACGGAAGAAGAACCTTCGCGACCAAAGAGATGCTCGTCGGCGCGCGAAAAGACGGCGGAGACGAGCGCAGAGGGCCGCCGCTCGCTCGCTGACTTGTACGAACGCGGCGTTGGTCGGTAGAGCGGTAGGGTAGGTGATGGGATTCACTTTGATCATCGGCGACATTCACGGCTGCTTCGACGAACTGCTCGCGTTGCTCGACGCAGTGCAGTTCGGTGCCGCCGACCGCGCTATCTGCGTTGGCGATCTGGTCGTCAAAGGGCCGAAGAACGGCGAAGTGCTCGACCTGTTCATGACGGACGCCAGATTGCGAGCCGTGATGGGCAATCACGATCTCGCGCTGATGCGAAGCTGGCGCGGTGAACCGGTGGAATTGACTGAAGAACAGTCGGTGACTCTGCGCGAACTGGACCGCTCGCGCTACGCCGCTTACCTCGGTTCCTTGCCGTTCTATCTGGACCTCGGCGAACATCTCGTCGTTCATGCCGGCGTGCGGCCCGGCATCCCTATCGAGCAGCAACAGGTCGAAGATCTCGTCGCCATGCGAACCCTAGGACCTGATCGCACGAGCCGCGAGGGAACGCCGTGGTACGAAGTTTACGCCGGCGAAAAGTTCGTCTTCTTCGGACACTGGCCCGCCGTCGCGCCGCGCCGCGGCCCGCGTGCTTTGGGGCTGGATACGGGTTGCGTCTACGGCGGACATTTGACCGGCTACATCGTTGAAAGGGACGAACTGGTGGCGGTCAAGGCGGCACGCGCCTATGCTCGATGAGGACGCGCTGGCTGCGGTGAGCACGTCCGTCAGATGGCGCACCGATGGGTTCTCGCTCGTCCGAAGCGAATGTTTTGTTACAATGATGTAACACGCGGTGCGTAGCATCCTCGAACGATGATCTCATACGGCGAGCATCGCTTCCCGGGCAAGCTCTTCGTCGTTGAAGGCACGGACGGCAGCGGCAAATCAACGCAGTTATCTTTGCTCTACCAGTGGTTGAAGGCCGAAGGGTATCCGGTCTTTCTCTCCGAATGGAACTCTTCACCGCTCGTCAAAGATACGACCAAGCGGGCGAAGAAGCGCCGTTTATTTACGCCGGCGACCTTCTCGTTGTTGCACGCGACGGATTTCGCTGACCGGACGGAGCGCGACATCATCCCACCGCTCAAGGCCGGTGCCATCGTGCTGGCGGACCGTTACATTTACACGGCGTTTGCGCGCGACGTCGCGCGCGGTTGCGATCGCGCGTGGGTGCGTGATATCTACCGCTTCGCCGTCAGACCGACAGTCGCGTTCTTTTTTCGCGCGCCGCTCGAAGTCGCCATCGCGCGCATTCTTTCGGGGCGTCCCGAACTGAAGTACTATGAAGCCGGATTGGACATGAACTGGTCCGACGATCCAGAAGAGAGCTTCAAGATCTTTCAGGGCAAGATACTCGAAGAATACGATCGGATGGTCGATGAATTCGGTTTGACGGTGATCGATGCGACGCGCTCAATCGAAGAGCAGCAGATGGAGGTGCGCGAGATCGTGCGGCGACATCTCGAAGAAGGGACGGTGGTCGCCGAATGAGACCGATGACCTTTTTTGGCACGCCGCTGCCCGGAGTCGAACCGGAACCGCTTAATGGCAAATTGATCGTGATCGAGGGCACGGATGGCGTTGGACGTTCGACGCAGATCGCCATCTTGCGTCAGTGGCTCGAAGCGCGTGGCCACGCCGTGCTCGATACGGGTATGACGCGTTCGGAACTGGCCGGACAAGGGATCAAAGAGGCGAAACAAGGGCATACGCTCGGACGCTTGACGATGCAACTATACTACGCCGCCGATTTCGCCGACCGCTTAGAGAACGAGATGTTGCCCGCGTTGCGCGCTGGGTTCGTCGTCCTCACGGATCGTTACATCTTCTCGGCTATCGCGCGGGCCGTGGTGCGCGGCGTCGATCCGCAGTGGATTCGCCGCATCTACGACATCGCCATCGTGCCCGATGTGGTCATCTACTTGCGGATTAATCGCGCCGAAGAGTTGGTCATGCGCCTGCTCGCCGCCGGACGCAAGTTCGACTACTGGGAGTCCGGCATGGACCTTCACCTCGGCGAGGACTTCTACGACAGCTTCATCGCCTACCAAACGCGCTTGTTGCACGAGTTCGATCGCATGAGCGACGAGTATGGCTTTCGCGTCGTGGATGCGTCGCGCTCGATCCGACGCGTCGCCGCCGATCTCCGGCGCATCGTCGCGCACGTGATCGGCGAAGGGCGCGGCCTTGCGCGTAGAGAAACGCTCATCACATGAGAATCGCAGCCATTGATGTCGGGTCCAATTCGATCAAACTCGTCGTCGCCGAAGCACTGGGCGATGGCTCTTTGGTAGCGCTCGCGCGCGAAAAGGATGTCGTGCGGCTCGGGCGCGAGACGCTCGAAAAAAAACATCTCGACGCGGAGGCCGTGCGCCGCGCCATCGACGCGATCGCGCGATTTCGTTCCATCGCCGCTTCTTTGGGCGCCGAACGCATCATCGCCGTCGCCACAGCTTCGGTGCGCGAGGCCGACAACGCGGCACAGTTCGTCGCTGAGGTCGAGCGCCAGACGGGCATCCATGTGGAAATCCTCTCGGGCATCGAAGAGGCTCGTTTGATCGGACTAGCTGCCATGCAGTGCGTTCCGCACGCGCGATCGTTCGTCAACATAGACATTGGAGGAGGCTCGACCGAAATCTCGTCGTTCGAAAACGGCGCGCCAGCGCAACTCTTCTCCGTCAAGATCGGGGCCGTTCGGCTCACCGAACGTTTCATCCGGCACGACCCGCCCACCGCCGAGGAACTCAACGCGTTGCGCGACGAGATTTGGCGCGCGCTCGAGCGCCCGCACCGCGAGCGCCGTCATGTCGCGTGGGACGCCGCGACGGGAACTTCCGGGACGATCCTCGCCATCGGCGAAGCCTTGCACGGCGAATCGCATCAGGGCGCGCGGCGCGGCGGTTTGGAGGTACGTCTCGCCGACCTCGAGCGGTTCAATCGGCAGCTCTGCGTTATGACGATGGAGCAACGACGCGAGGCCGCCGGCTTGAGCGCACAGCGCGCCGAGATCATCGTCGCCGGTGGCCTCATCCTCGAAGAGACCATGCGCGCTTTCGGAATCGCAAGTCTGACGACGTGTGAGTGGGCATTGCGCGAAGGCGTCATCTTGGACCGGTTGCGCGAATGGGCCACCGGGATCCAGAGCGTCGCCGATGCGCGCATGGTCGGCGTGCTCGGCGTCGCACGGCGCTTCGGCTACGAGGCTGAGCATGCGGCAACGGTCGCGCGTCTCGCTGGCACGCTCTTCGACCAACTCGCCTCGCAGGGCAAGCTGGACCGAGCTTTACGCCCTTTGCTGATAGCTGCCGCGTTGTTGCACGACGTCGGCTACATCGTCGCCCATGAGTCGCACCACAAGCATTCGCTCTATCTCATAAAGCACGCTGAGTTGACCGGGTTCTCTGAAGAAGAGCGGAACGTGATCGCCAACATTGCGCGTTACCATCGCGGTGCCCTGCCCAAAGAGAAGCATCCGGAATATGCCACCTTGGATGTCAAAGCGCGCGATGCAGTGTGGAAACTGGCGAGCATCTTGCGCCTTGCCGAAGCGCTCGACCGAAATCACGATGGGCGCGTGCGCGCTGTTCGCCTCGAGGCGACCGAAGACCGAGCAATCCTCGTACTCGAATGCGGCGCGGATTGTCGAAGGGAGGCGGAAGAAGCCGCGCGCCGAGGCGAGA
>CAKZOF010000213.1 GCA_937135995.1 uncultured Pyrinomonas sp. | reverse complement strand
GCCGCTGGAGATCGCCGTGCTCCAGGAGAACTTCGGCAACGCCGTGCACACGGCCTTCGCCACCGACCTGACAGCCAAGAAAATCCTGGTCACGGGCTGTGGGCCGGTGGGGGTGATGACGATCGCGGTGGCGAAAGCCGCCGGTGCGCGAGCTGGCGACGGCGACGCGCGAGTCTTTCCGGCGCTACTCGTGGCCAGGCAACGTGCGCGAACTGCGCAACGTGATCGAACGCGCGATGATCTTGGAGGACGGCGAACTGATCACGACGAAGTACTTGCCGCGCGAACTGCGCACGGAAGAACTCCGCGCGGGCAACGACGAACCCGTACGTCTTCCACCCGAAGGGCTGTCGCTCGCCGAAGTGGAGGCGTCGCTCGTGCGTCAGGCGCTGGAGCGCTGCGACGGGAATCGAACGCGCGCGGCGCGCCTGCTTGGTCTGACGCGCGACCAACTGCGCTACCGATTGAAGAAGATGCATGCCGCGAAGACCAGCGGCGCAAGAGCTGAACTCGTCTCGCGCGCATCGGAGAGATAAGCGGCGGGCGAGCGCCGCCGCAAGCGACCACGCCAAGCGGGGCGCGCCGCCGCCGTCGCAGACATGGGAAGCGATCCGCGCGCGCGAGCGCGGGAACTTCACCGAACCGGCGCGGCGAACTCAGTCTTCGAGAGGTGTGTTGAAATGATCGCCAAAGAACTGGTGGAAGCGGCGCTCGAGCGTTCGCTTAAAGAACTGGCCGACATCAAGTTCGCGCTCGATGAAGCGGCGATCGTCGCCATCACCGACCAGCGCGGGCGCATCACTTACGTCAACAGCAAGTTCTGTGAGATCTCGAAGTACTCCAGAGAAGAGCTTCTCGGCCAAGACCACCGGATCATCAACAGCGGCTATCATCCCAAGGAGTTCTTCCGCGACCTGTGGCGAACGATCTCGCGCGGGCGCGTTTGGCGCGGCGAGATCCGCAACCGCGCCAAAGACGGGTCGCTCTATTGGGTGGCAACGACCATCGTCCCTTTTCTCAACGCCGCCGGCAAACCCTACCAGTACGTCTCGATTCGCTACGACATCACCGAACGCAAGCTGGCCGAAGAGCGCATACGCGAGCAAGCGGCGCTGCTCGACCAAGCGCAGGACGCGATCTTCGCGTGTGATCTCAAAAGGCGCATCACCTATTGGAATCGCGCCGCCGAACGGATCTACGGTTGGACGGCGCAAGAAGCGCTCGGTCAAGATCTTTTCGCGCTGCTTTTTGCTGAGGCCGCACAACAGGCGGAAGAGGCTGAAGAGGCAACCATCGCGCACGGAGAGTGGGCGGGCGAGCGCCGCCTGACGACGCGCGATGGTCGGACCATAGATGTCGCAAGCCGGTGGACGTTGATGCGCGACGAGAGGGCGCAGCCGCGCTCGATCCTCGTCATCGATACCGACATCACCGACAAGAAGCGGATCGAGGCGCAGTTTTTGCGCGCGCAACGGATGGAGTCACTCGGCACGCTCGCGGGTGGCATCGCGCACGATCTCAACAACGTGCTCGCACCCATTTTGATGGCGATCGAGATGCTGCGTTTGAAGGTGCCCGATGAGTCAAGCCAGCACTGGCTCGCGATCCTTCAGCAGAGCGCCCAACGCGGCCAGCAGATGGTCAAGCAACTTCTCTCTTTTGCGCGCGGTGCCGAGGGGCGTCCCATCCCTCTCCAACTGCGGTACGTCATGAAAGATTTCGTCAAGATCGTGCGCGAGACCTTTCCGAAGTCGATCTCGGTCGAGGCGGAAATCGCCGGTGACCTGTGGATGGTCTCTGCTGATGCGACGCAAATCCACCAAGTGCTGATGAACCTCGCGGTCAACGCGCGCGATGCGATGCCCGCCGGCGGGACGCTCCGTGTGCGCGCCGAAAACGTCCTGATCGACGAAAGCTATGCGCGGATGAGCCTCGAAGCCAAACCCGGCAGATTCGTCCGCCTCACCGTCGCCGACACGGGGGTTGGGATGACATCCGAAGTGATGGAGCGGATCTTCGAGCCGTTCTACACGACCAAGGAGCCAGGCAAAGGGACCGGCCTCGGACTCTCGACCGCGTTGGCGATCGTCAAAAGCCACGGCGGCTTCATCACCGTGCAGAGCGAGCCGCAGCGCGGTGCGCGCTTCGAAGTCTATTTGCCGGCGCTCGAAAGCGGCGAGACGGTTGAAACGCTCGAAGTCGAGCGCGAGCTACCGCGCGGGCGCGGCGAACTCATCCTCGTCGTCGATGACGAAGAGCCGGTGCGCGTCATCGCCAAACAGACGCTCGAAACCTTCGGTTACCGCGCCATCACCGCTGGCAACGGCGCCGAAGCCGTGGCTCTTTACGCCGCCCACCGCGACGAAGTCGCCGCCGCGATCATCGACATCGCCATGCCACTGATGGATGGGCGGGCGACGGCGCGCGCCCTTGGTCACCTTGACGCGCGCGTGAAGATCATCCTCAGCAGCGGGTTGGGTGAGGAACGGACCGAACAGGCTGAGGCGCACGCCTTTCTGGCCAAGCCCTACACGGCGGAGACGCTGCTGCGGACACTGGCGAGAGTCCTCGAAAAGACCGCCGAGTAAAAAGCAAAAAATCTCGTCTCGAAAAGGTGCTTTTCAACAGAGTTCGGTTTGATCTATATTTTTGGTAGAAGTTACGCAGTTGAACAGACATTTGATGAAAATAAATAGGACTTTCTCAAATTAGCTA
>CAKZOF010000212.1 GCA_937135995.1 uncultured Pyrinomonas sp. | reverse complement strand
TCGAATACCGCGACGACAACGGCATCTCGAACTACCACTCGATGGAGGCAACGCTCGACAAACGGTTCAGCAACGGCTGGACCACGCGCATCGCCTACACGCTCGCCAAATCGCTCGACAACTCCTTCGAGCACCTGACGAGCGGCGGATCGAACAGTTTTCCGCAGAACGCACGCGACATACGTTCTTGGTACGGCCCGTCGGATTTCGACGTGCGCCACCGATTGGTTATCAACGGCATCTGGGATCTGCCTTTCAGGCGCGGGCGCGCTCGCTTGCGCCAAGGCGTCGGTGCTGCCATCTTCGGCGGATGGACGCTGGCCGGATCGTTCAACATCCGCTCTGGTAGGCCCTTTACGGTGACGCAATCAGGCGACCCGCTCTTTCTCGGCGCGCTCTCGACGACGCTGCCCGATCTGGTGGCCGATCCACGCATAAGCAATCCGACGGTCGATAAATGGTTCGAGCCGCGCGCGTTTCAACCGCTGCCGACAGGCGCCTCGCGCTTCGGTAACCAAGGGCGCAACGTCCTGCGCGGACCCGGTTTCGCTTCGCTCGATCTCGGCATCCATCGCCGCTTTTCGCTTGGCAGCGAGGCGCGTTACTTGGAGTTTCGCTGGGAGATGTTCAACGCGCTCAATCGGGCCAATTTCGGCCTGCCGAACAGACATTCGCAACGCCAACGTCGCGACGATCACGACGCTCGCTGGCGATCCACGCGTCATGCAGTTTGCGCTGAGACTCAATTTTTAGCGGCCCGAGACCCAGCGTGTCCAAACGCGCCACGATGAGGTGGGGAACGAAAGACGATTGCCGAACGACCGTTGCGCAATCTTTAAATTATGACGCACCGAGATGAACGCAAGGGACTACAAGATGCGCGCGAAAGCGTCCAACGGGCTTCTTCTCATGATCCTGCTCGCGACGGCATCCGCTCTCTCCGTGGCCCAAGGATCGAAGGTCGTGGAGAGGAGAGTGCGCATCGCCCAACCGCGCCCCGCCGATAGCCGTTACGTCTATGTGCCCTTTGACGTTCCGGCAGGCACGACCGCCGTGACGGTTGAACTTGACTATGATCACGCCGGCGGAGCGAACGCCATTGATCTCGGGATCTTCGACGCGCGGTTTTCCGGCTCGCCGCTGGACCAGCGAGGATTTCGCGGTTGGAGCGGCGGAAGGCGAAACCAAGTGACCATCACGCCGGATCGCGCCACCCCGGGTTACGTTCCGGGACCGATTCAAGCCGGAACTTGGCGCGTTATCCTCGGCCTTTACCGCGTCGCGCCCGAAGGCGTCGAAGTCGTTCTGCGCTTCACGACCGAACGGGAGACGAGCGCGCCGGCGGCTTTCGCTCGTTCCGACGACGCCACAGTTACCCTCCTTGCGCCACGCTCCGCAAGCAGCCCAACCCATGGCGCAAGCGCGATGCCCGCTGCGCGCGCACCGCAGCGGGCATCGCTCCCACCCTCTTCCGAGAAGTCGTCCGGTTGGTTTCGCGGCGATCTGCACATGCACACCGTTCACAGCGACGGCGATTGGACCATCGAAGAACTGACACAGAGAGCGCGCTCCGCAGGATTGGACTTCATCGCCATCACGGACCATAACACGATGAGCCATCACGCACCAGCGTCTAACTCGACGCGCGAGCCGGGGCCGCTGGTGATCCTCGGCGAAGAGGTGACGACCTACGGCGGGCATTTCAACGCTTGGGGCTTGCGTGCGGGCCAATGGATCGATTTTCGCGTCCCGCGCGGCGACCAAGCGCGCATGGAAAGCACCGTTGCCGGTGCCCGCGCCCGTGGGGTCACCGTCGCCATCAACCATCCTTTCGCTCTCTGTGGCGGCTGCGATTGGAGCTACGGTCGCGCGATTTCGCTGTTCGACGCAATCGAAGTCTGGAACGGCGACTGGGATGTGACCGACGAACGAGCCTTGCGTCTGTGGGACGAGACGCTGCGACAAGGGCGCAAGATCGCCGCCATCGGCGCGAGCGATTCGCACCGCCCAACTGACCCATTGGGCCAGCCGACGACGCATGTGCGCGCCGCTGCGCGCGCCGAGGATGAGATCCTCGCGGCGATCCGCAAAGGGCGCGTCTACGTCACCGCACGCCCGGACGGTCCCGAGCTGGAATTCACCGCCGCTGCGTCCGGTTCGTCTTCCGCCGTCTCGATTGGCGACGCGCTGCGTTCCGAAGGACCGGTCGAACTTCGCATTCGTGTAGCCCGCCAGCCGGAGGACGCGATGCTCGTCGTCATCGCAGACGGCGCGGAGATCGCCAAGCTTCCCGCTCGCCGCGAACATGTCATCACGCACCCGGGAGGCGCGACCTACTACCGGCTGGAACTACGCGACCGCAGCGGACGTATGCTAGCCTTCACCAACCCGATCTACACGGAGACTCGGACAATAACCAAATGAGAGTCATCGCGCCGACGCTCACGCTGCTGTGCATGTTTGCTTCTTCCCTCTTCGCACAATCGGCGAGCGAGCAAAACACCATGCTCGTGCTGTTCACGCAAAAGCTCGTCCTGCGGGAAGCGAGCGAAGTCGGACTCGAGATCGAAGCGCGCGCGCCCGGCGCATCGTGGGCGCGCAAGGGTGCCGAAGCTCCCGCGCTGGTCATTGCCGTCGATGGCGAACGGAACCAAGATCTGCTCTTGTGGGCGGGCGACCTTCTTTTCACCTATCGCCTGCTTTTGGGTAGCCTCGAAGCAGGCGAGCACACCATCACCATCGCGCTCAACAGCGCGCGCAGCGCCAAAAACGCGCGACGCGCGCAAGTGGCATTCGCGCGCCCGCTGATTTTCGACCGGACGCACGGCGAAGAACGCCTCGCCCTCGCGCACGCCCCCATGCTTTACGCGCGCGCTAACTCCATCGACCGCTTCACCGACGTCCCGCTGCTCCTCTACTACGAAGTGGAACGCCGCCCGGGCGGACTGCTTCGCCTTCGCTACTCCGCCATCTTCTCCAACGAAGATGGCGGTACGCCGACCGCCGCGCTCATGGCGCGATGGGGACGCGCGACCGACATCGAGTGGATCTACGAGGTCCTGCTGCGCGATGGGCAGATCGTCGAAGAGAGTTACCAAGGCGTCGAACACGAAACCAAACCTTTCACTGGGAAACGGGCGCGCGGTCTGCACCCGCTGCTGGCGGTCGCTTCCGACAACAACAACTTTTCCGATCTAGCTTGTTCCGAAGTGCTCTTCGCGCCGCTTCCCGTGCGCGCCGATCTCGAGCACGCGTCGCGCGAAAGTTTGATGGATGCCAACCCATGGACCTACCG
>CAKZOF010000211.1 GCA_937135995.1 uncultured Pyrinomonas sp. | reverse complement strand
CCTGGTCAACTTGGCCACGGTGGTGATACTCAGGGTCACGGAAGACTGGGCGTTCAGGCGTTACATGGACATGGCCCCGCTCTCTCGCCGCGGAAGAGAAACCCACAAAAATCGCGACTTGACTAACGACACACCTAGCTCATCGAATCGCTCAATGACGCAGGAGTAGAAAGATACATCACCCGCATAGGCAAGAAATAAATATCCGTACTTATCTATCCTCCCGATCATGTTCCTTGTATGAAGAGCACCTCACGATTCAGCTAAATCTCCGGGATAAGAATAAATTGGAATGGTTAAGCTGATGACGGAAGAAGTTTCCTAATCTCCGGCTTAGTTCTTGCCGGTAAGATAACCGAGTCCGAGAATTAACCCCGCCGCAACACCTACCATGACCAGAATCTTAACGACCTGCTTCTTGTCACCTGACAGCGCAAGCGTTTTGATTTTCTGAACCTGTGAGTAGGCAATGTTTGTCACCACACCCGTTCCTTCGTCTATTACTGTAAAGGAATCTGTCTCTATTTTGTAGATGTATCCCTTCACCTTCCTACCGTCGTACAGTCTGACTTCCACACGAGCATCCGAACCTGTGCTAATTTGAGCTACTCTGGCTTTTACCCTCTCGATAGTACGGGCATCAGTGCTCGGTTGCTGCGTGGCGGCAACTGATGTCATGCACACAAAATTGACTACTAATATAGCGAGGGATGGCGCGGTGAACTCCTTGAACATAAACTCCTCCTTCCAATGTTTGATACTCTGAGATTTGAAAAAGAATGATAATGCATTCATTAGAGCTTAGGTCTGTTTCCCTGAGCTCTATGCTTGTGACTAATACCAGAGCGCCGTCGTTAGCTTCTGGTATAGCCTGCTCTCATCTCTCGTATCTTGAATGAAGTGAGAGCCGTTGATCGGATTGTTTGGCTCCCCGACATTGATACGCAACCCCGCAAACGCCACACCTTGCTCATCAAACCGTTCAACCAAGCAGGGGTAGAAGGCGAAACTGCTTACTTGGACGAAGTTTCGCTAGAGAAGCGATTAATCCCCTGAGGCTACAAGGAGCAGGGCAGCACCTAGAATCACTCCCAAGAAGATCGCTTGAAAAGTAAGGATTCGCCTGGTTTTAGTAGAAATCTTCGGGGTTTTGAAGCCTACAACTTGCGCGTAATCTATCCGCGTGGCGACACCAGCTTTATCATCCACTACTGTGAAATAATCATCCTTGATCTCGCTAATGTAACCTTTCACCCGTCGGCCATCGCTCAATCTAACTTCGACGCGCGCATCCGGCCCCGTTCCAATCTTAATGACTTTCGCCTTCATCTTCTCGGCACGCGCGTCCGAGCCAGTTTGCTGACCAACGACGGTGGGCGTAACACAAACCAAGTTAATGACCAGCCCTACTATAAGCAGTGTGATGATTCTCTTAAACATAGGACAGCTTCTCCTTTTTGTTTATCCTTTAAGGAAGAGTCTAGCGAGAAAACGTTCTCGCTAGGCTCTTCAAGTTCTACCACAACGGCATGTCTAACTTCTGCCGCAATCCGTGCTGCGTGTCTTGAATGAAGTGTGAGCCGTTGATCGGGTTGTTTGGTTCGCCAACGTTGATGCGCGTTGCAGCAAACGCTACACCTAACTCGTCGAAGCGTTCCACAATGCAGGAATAGAAAGTAACATCGCCCGCATAGGCAAAGGCTAGATAGGTGTACTCATCTATCTCCCCTATTCCATATCTGCGGCACGTAATTCTTTTAAGACCCACCGGCAAGAACTAATACGAAAATCAGAAATCCCAGCGCGGCGCCGACTATAATCGCTCGTTTAGTGTTATCTGAGAGCTTATGCCCTTTGACTTTCTGCACTTGTGGGTAGGAGACTTTGGTAATCGCGCCCGTCGTATCAGTGACAGCAAAATAGTCCTCACTGATCTCGCTGACATACCCCTTGAGTGTTCGTTTATCGCGCAACTTAACCTCAATGCGTGCTTTTGGCCCTGTGCCGAGTTGAGCAATGCCAGCTTTGACCTTTTCAATGAAACGGACTTCCTTTTCCGGGAGCGTCTCGCCAGAAATAGGCGTGACGCAAAGTGAACTTATAGCTAACGCTGCTATAACGATTGGTGCAAGCTTCTTGAACATAGCTGCTCTCCTTTTGAAGTTAAAGAGCTTGGGAGAACTTCATCCCAAGCTCTTTGAATCTCTACCAGATTGACATTTCTAGCTTCTGACGCAACTTGCTTCGCTCACTTGCGTCTTGAATGAAATGTGAGCCGTTGATCGGGGTGTTTGGTTCGCCGACGTTGATGCGCGTCGCAGCGAACGACACGCCTAGCTCATCGAATCGTTCAACGGCGCAAGCATAGAAGCCAATATTGCCAGCGTAAGCGAGGGCCAAGTATGTGTACTCATCAATCCATCCCATGCCATAGAGGAAATCTATCGTTGAGAAGTAAAGCAGGATTATCTCAGGGCGAACGATGGGAAACCCGGCAGGATGGAAGGGATACGTTCCGTGTTTAGAGCGCGAAAGCCATAGATGGATGTGCCAACCGGCAGGCACAGGTTGTTCTGGATAATAGTACCGGCTCTGATCTATAAGAGGAACATCCTCATGAGCTGTCGTAAAGAAACTGTAAGCGCTATAAGCCCATGGGTTAGTGTTGAAGGTGTTGTAGGCGGAGACCGGAGCGGCTACCAGCACGGCTGAACGCTCGTTGTCTAGTTCGTGGTTCATAACCCCATCGAGAAACTCACTCAGTCCTATGCCGAGTACGCCGAGCGCAATATCTATGTTAAGACGACAGAACCACGTAAGGTCAAGCCCGTCATCGCGGTTCCAAAGCGTCAGGTAATCAATTCGCAGGAAGCCGTACTGATTACCGTAAGGGTCCGTCAAAAAGCCCAACGGTTGCACGCGAAAATGGCTAATCGGCGGTACGGGCGGAAAGACTTGTACCGGCGTCTGCGGCACATAATCGCCAAAGAGCGCGAAGCCTGTGCCCGGTTGTTCATTCCCGATGTGATAAATAGGCGTGAAAGCGTCTGCTACTTGATTCTCGAAATCATCCGGTAAGCCGTCAGCATCCGCATCTGAACCCGGCGGCGGTGGTGGCAGCGGTGGTCCTGTGACTTGGATAACGACGGACGCGCTCGCTGTCTCCCCATAATCATCTGTGACGGTGATAGTCGCTGTGTAACTGCCTGCTGCTTGATAGGTGTGCGCTACCGAAGCTCCCGTGTCGCTTGCGCCATCGCCAAACGTCCAGAAGTAATCCACAATGTAACCATCCGCGTCATAAGCGTTGACGCTGAAATTGACTGCGAGCGGCGCCGCGCCTGAAGTCGGCGAAGCTGTCACGCTGGTGATGCGCGGCGGAAGATTGCCGGGTTCGCAAGGATACGGGTAAGGGTAACATTCATCAGGTGGGCGCAACGGCTCAATCCCTTCTGTTCCGGCGCTGCTCGGCGATGATTGATTCTCAGCTAGAGATGATTGACTAGCTCGGCTGCTGCTCGAACCCTTCTGTCGCACGAGGAATTGTCGCGCGCCTTGCCCGGTGAAAGCCAGTGGAGCATCGAACATAGCCGAACTCTCAAGCTCCTGAGACGAGACTTCGCCCCTGAAGATTTGTTCCAAACTGGGCGGACGCATTTGCGCGCGACGTTCCATCTCTCGTTGAACAGCAGGTTGTAAATACTCGCGCAGCTTTTTGATAGCCGCTTCCTTCTGTTCGGGAGTCAGTCGTTCATAAGCGGCGCGGGCTTCTGGAGTTGAGCCGAGTTGTGCGCTGCGCGGCTTACGCCATCCCCCACGAGGCTGAAACGGATCGGGTCGCCGTGAGTCTGAGGATGTTTGAGGTGGTTGTGCGCACGATTCACAAACTGAATTCTGTCCTGCAACAAGCGATGTCGAACGCGCCAAAGCGTTAGAAGTCAGTACGGCAATCAGCGTAACCATCGCGGCGTGTCGTTGAAATGATCGGGTAAGCATAGTAGCCCCTCCTAATAGCACCAGCAGTTCACTAACTCCGATCTACGCTGCGAGCCGCTCATCCTTCCGGTTTCACCTCAGCCGACATCATGAACATCATTTCCTAGAAGCAACATCTTGCTGTAGCGTCAGGCGCGGCGCGACCAGTTTGCACTTCTTTCGTCGAAGTTGTGCTGCTCACGCCGAGTCGCAACGCATGAGCAGAGACTGGTTGTGCTCCACGCAGAGATTGAGCAAGCATAATGCCGCATCCCGCTTTCTGCGCGCGGCGTAATCGGAATGCACAATTTCTGTGAGATTTTGGCGTTTATCCTTCACGCGAGGGCAACGCTGAAATTCTGCATGCTATCTCATGTGTCGCAGATTCCTGTCAGATGGCGCAAGAATTTTGCGGCAGTATCAATGAGAATCGAAGTGTTGCAGAGGGGGACTCGACAAGCGCTTAGGATAGCTAATTCTAAGAATGGCGGGGAGAAATTGGGCATTTATGAATGGGTCTAGTTAGCTGGATGAATAAAAGCTGAAAGGGCTATGTTCAACCGTAGCGGATAGATTGCAATTACCGGAGATCAAACCGCCCGTGCTTCAAAAAGAGTCTTAAAGAAAGAGAATCGCGTTTGATCGGCGGACGAAACACAACAAGTTACTCCACCTGACCGCCCTCAGCGTGCCTCTCGTCAACACCGTGCTCTGCGCCGTGGCATGCAGAGGAATGCACAAGGAAGGTCTGGAACCATCGTAGGTAGACGTCTTCACAATCGGTGTTGCTGTTGTGTCGCTGTAGCACTGTCGCCAACCGATGAGGCATAACCATCGCTTGACTAAGAGCCAGTCTGCGAGCTTTCTTTTGGGCTCGGTGCTGTTTCAGGCACAGCACTTCAGGCGAAAGGTTGAATCAACCGATGAAATCGAAGATGCACAGCGACGGCGGTCGCTTATGATTGGCCCAGTGCCGAGGTGATCGCCGTCAAGAATTGTGGGCAAATTGGAGGAACGTCAATGAAAGGACCGTGGAATAACCTACTGACCATCATCGCTTTCGTTTCCGTCTGCGGGAACCGTGGGCGGCGAAAAGAAGCGTCTGGCTTACTGACCATTATCGCTTTGCTCGTCTTTTCCGTCTCTTTCACGGGGCTGGTCCACGCACAGGCATCCGCACCGAGTCAGCGCCAAACGCTCGTCCGCGCTGGGCGGTTGCTCGACGTGCGCGCCGGGCGCGCGCTCGAAGATCAAGGCGTGCTCATCGTCGGCGAGCGAATCCGCGCCGTCGGACCATATGCCGAGATAGCGCGACAAGCTTCGGCGGATGCGCAACGCATAGACCTTTCATCGGCCACCGTGCTTCCCGGGTTGATCGATTGCCACACGCACGTCTTGTTGCAAGGCGATGTGACTTCCGCCGATTACGACGCACAGCTTCTGAAGGAATCGATCCCCTACCGCACTCTTCGCGCTGCGGTTGCGGCGCGCACCGCCGTGATGAACGGCTTTACGACGATTCGTGATCTCGGCACCGAAGGCGCGATGTACGCCGACGTTGACGTCAAAAAAGCGATCGAAAACGGCGTCATCACCGGTCCGCGCATGTTCGTCGCCACGCGCGCTTTCTCCGCCACGGGGATGTATCCGATCACCGGTTACGCTTGGGAACTGAAGATGCCCGAAGGCGTGCAGTTCGTCGATGGTCCAGAGGAGATTCGACGCGGCGTGCGCGAGCAGGTCAAATATGGCGCCGATTGGATCAAGGTCTACGTCGATCGGCGATACTACTTCAAAGATGGCGTCCTGCACAGCATGCTGAACTTCACGGACGACGAGCTCGAAGCGTTCGTCACAGAAGCGCATCGTTTAGGGCGGCGGATCGCCGCGCACGCGATGGGGCGCGATGGCATCGCCGCCGCGGTTCGACATGGGTTCGACTCCATCGAGCACGGTTACGGACTCGATGAAGAGTTGATGGACCAGATGAACAAGCGCGGCATCTTCTGGTGCCCGACGATCTACGTCGGCGTTTACGTCGCGCCCGGTCGCGCCGCAGCCGGAGCGCCCGTGTGGCTTCAGATGCGCGACGCGGAAGCGCAAGCTTTCCGCTTGGCCGTGCGCAAAGGCGTGCGCATCGCTTACGGGACGGACGCTGGCGGTTATCCGTGGACTGAGAACGAAGCGAAAGAGTTCTCGTTCATGGTCCGGTACGGGATGGCGCCGCTTGAAGCGATCCGTTCGGCGACGATCGTGGCAGCTGAACTGCTCAATGCGCAAGATGACCTTGGCGTGATCGAAGCGGGCAAATATGCCGACCTGATCGCCATCGCGGGCGATCCGTTGCGCGACATCACGGAACTGGAGCGCGTGCGTTTCGTCATGAAAGGTGGCGTAGTGTTGCGCGATGAAATTTCGGTGAAGAGATGAGAGATACGCGGAACGGACTGCAAACCTGATGGCATAATGGCCGGCCTGATTCAAGCGAGGGACTCGTTAGCGGAACGGATCGCCAAGTTTGAGCCGTCCACCAGCGTGTCTTGTCCGCGTAAATGAAGCTCGCCCGCAGCGTTAGGGCGCGCTTCACCCGGACAGCGGTTCAAGCGAGATCGAACGCGCCGTTGATCAACGTGTGACGTATCGCTTCGGCGATGAGCGGAGCGATGGAGACGACCTCAAGCTGCGGCCAATCGCGCGAGATGATCTCCACCGAATCGGTGACGACAACGGCGCGCACGCTCGGATGGTCTAGCTTGGCGCGCGCGCCGGGCAAGAACAATCCATGCGTGGCAACGAGCGTGAATTCGGGGCGCGCTCCGGCGGCGAGCAACGCCTCGATGCTTTCGGCCATCGTGCCGCCCGTCGAGATCATATCATCGACGATCACGCACGCGCGATCGCGCACATCGCCGACGACGTGCGTGATGCGCGTTTCGGTGCCGCTCGCGCGCTGTTTGTGTAAGACGACGACCGAAGTCTTCAAGCGGTGCGCGTACATGGTCGCCGCATGAACGCGCCCGGTATCGGGCGAGACGACGACCGCATCATCGGGCACGCGATCGCGCAACGCGCGCGCCAACGTCGGCACCGCCGTCAGGCTATCTACAGGGATGCGGAAGAAGCCTTCGATCTGTGGCGCGTGCAAGTCGAGCGTGATGAGATGATCGATGCCGACCGTCTGGATCAAGTCGGCGATCATGCTGGCGGTGATCGGTTCGCGCCGTCCGTGGCGTTTGTCGGCGCGCGCGTAACCGAAGTACGGGACCACTGCGGTGATCCGGGCGGCGGAAGCGCGGCGGCAGGCATCGGCGAAGGCGAGAAGCTCGAGCAAGTGATCGTTCACCGGCGGCGAGGTCGGCTGTACGATGAAGACTTCGCGACCGCGCACGGGTTCTTCCAATCGAACGGAAATCTCGCTGTCGGGGAATCGCTCGACCGTAGTCGCGCCGAGCGTCGTGTTCAATTCACGCGCGATCGCCGAGGCCAACTTTTTGTTGGCTGTGCCCGCAAAGATAGTGAAGTCACGTGTCATGATTCCTCAACCGATTCCGATACTTTTCCCGACTCAATGGCTCGCCGCGAAGGTAGCCAAGCTGCGGGCCATAAGTTTTGTAATCGGTCTTCGCAAACCCAGACGCAGCGCTTACCGCCCGCGTGAAAGCGAATTGGCGGCGCTGGCTCTGCGGTCCCGCTTTCTGATCGGGGATGCCTGCGGTGCACGCAGAGTCAGGCGCGGCGAAGATGGCGCTCGAACCACTCGGCGGCAAGGCGCGCCACCTCTTCGAGCGCGCCCGGTTCTTCGAATAGATGGGTCGCGCCTGGAATGACAACCAGTTCCTTCTCACAGCGCAAGAGCCTGAACGCCTCTTCGTTGAGTTGCAAAACGACCGTGTCCTGCTCGCCGACGATCAACAAAGTGGGAGACACGACGCGCCGCAACGCCTCTTCTCCGGCCAAGTCGGGCCGCCCGCCGCGCGAAACGACGGCGCCGATTGCATCGCCGAGTTCGGCAGCGGCGACGAGCGCGGCTCCGCCTCCGGTGCTCGCGCCGAAATAGCCGACATTCAGATCGCGCACCTCATC
>CAKZOF010000210.1 GCA_937135995.1 uncultured Pyrinomonas sp. | reverse complement strand
CGAGTTCATGCAACGAGAGCAAGTGGGGTCCAATCGAATCTTTTTTCAATCCTATCCCCAACACAACTCGCAATAGGAGCAAGAACGGCAAATCGGCATGAAGTCCACCTGAGGCGGTGCAGCAAGATTCTCCACTCGACGGATTTCGCGCAACGTGTTTTCGATCCGTTTCTCAGCCTCTTCCGTCAATTCGACGTTTTCACGCCGCCGCTCCCGCGGGAAGCGCAATTCGCCTGTGAGGCCCGTGACGCCGAGCCGTTTCAGGTAGTAGAGATAGTATAGGATCTGCATCTGCGCCGCTTCTTTCATGCGGCGCGAGTATTTGACTTCGAGCACTTTGCCTTGACTTCCCAGTAGATCTATCTTGATCAAGTTATCGATGAGCATTTCATGGCGCGGTTGCTCGCGATACGACCTTTCGTGAAGCAGCCTTCCCAGCGCGACGCGTTCATTCGTCTGCTCCATGCGAAGATCGCGGCTATAGAGCCAAAGCTTGCGCTGACAGATGAGATAATAGTTGACCTTGATTCCATTCGTCTTCAACTCAGCGAACTCTTCATCGGTCATGGGCGATACACCTCACAGGATCTAGTTAAACGATTTGATCCGAAACCATTTGGTCCTCGTCACCACTATTTATGTCGCAGATCGCATTGAGTTTTCTATAGCCAGACTGCGACAAATACAAGAACCACTCTGTAATTCGACCGCATGAGAGATCTTCGAGCTGTCTGACCGGCACCGAGATCGTATAAGCTTGGAGCATCGGTTGAAGCAATTTTATAAACGCGAACCTCTTGCGACGCGTGGGGAGACTTTCGAGGCTTTTAAGCTGCTGGCAAACGCTTTCTGATTTGACTTGCAAGAAGCTCTCCAAAGGACCGAAAAGATCTTCCGAAGCGCAAAGCTCGGCGAGCAAATTTAAGGCCGCATCCAAATTCTTGCTCGACCAGAGTTCACTCGCCACATTCTTGAGGTAATCGGCGGTCTGGTCTGCTACGCAGAACAACGGTACCTTCCAAGCCTCTTCTTGTCCACGGAAGAGCTTCTTGAAATCCAAATCATCGAACCTC
>CAKZOF010000209.1 GCA_937135995.1 uncultured Pyrinomonas sp. | reverse complement strand
CGAAGAGGATGACAAAATCGTCAACCCTCTGGGCGTGAAAGGTATGGGCGAACTCGGCATGGTCGGCATCCCGGCGGCGATCGCCAATGCGGTCTTTCATGCGACCGGCAAACGCATCAGAGAGCTGCCGATCACGCCCGATAAACTCTTATGAGACCGAAAATCGGCATCATCATCCTCGCCGCCGGACGTGCGAGCAGGATGGGCAACGAGCCAAAACAATTGCTGAAGCTTCGAGGCAAAACGCTCTTGCGGCGAGCGGTTGAGGCGGCTTTGCGCACGGAACTGCGGACAATCGTCGTCCTCGGAGCGCAACACGAAGCTTGCCAAAGAGAGATCGAAGATCTGCCGATCAAGATCGCCATCAACGAGGATTGGCCGACCGGGATCAGTTCATCGCTCAAGAAAGGCATCTCCGTTTCGATGGAAGAAGAGCTGGATGGAGCGATCATCATGTTGTGCGATCAGCCGCGCGTAACGTCTGAGACCTTGCTGCGGCTCAGAGACGCTTTCATCGGATCGAAAAAGCCAATCGCGGCCTGCTCTTACGGAAGCGCGATCGGCGCTCCGGCTCTGTTCGGACGGGAGACTTTCGTCGAATTCGCAACCTTGCAGGGCGATGAGGGGGCGAAAAAACTCATCGCCAAAGATTTGACGAGAGCGACCATCGTCAACGCGCCGGAAGCCGCATTCGACATCGACACCTATCAGGATTTTCAAAGACTGGCGAACGAAGAGGTTCGGGACCGTTGAAAGAGCCATGAACAAGGAACTGCTCGATATCATCGAATATCTCGAATCGCCTGAAGCGCCGTGGACCGTTCTTGCAACCGTCGTGGATGTGGAAGGTTCGAGCTATCGTTTGCCCGGCGCGCGGATGCTGATCGCGCCGGACGGACGGACCATCGGCACGGTATCCGGCGGTTGCCTCGAAGCCGATCTGATCGAACGCGCCAAACGTGTTCTGAGAACCGCAGAGGCGGAAGTCATCACCTATGACACGCGAACGAGCGACGATTCCGTCTTCTCGCTGAACATGGGATGCAAGGGCGCGATCAGAATCTTGCTCGAACTTCCTCGCGAAGAATTGATCGGTTTTCTGAAACACCGTTGGCAGACGGACAAGCCTGGCGTGGCGGCGACTTTGATCTCAGTTAAAAACGCGCAGCGCGAGGAGCGGGTTGGAGCGCGATTGTTGCTCGATGAGCGCGGCATCGTCTTCAAAGACTTAAGCGACGCGACGCTTGATGCCCTGCTCCCGCACTGCCATGCGGTTTTGCGGGAAAGGAAATCGAAGCTTCTGGCGACGCCGATCGGCGAAGCGTTTTTGGAATACGTCATCGCTCCGACGCATCTGGTGATCTTCGGCGCGGGGTCGGATGCCGTCTCGCTCGCCGAATTGGCGAAGGGCGTGGGATGGCGTGTGACTGTAGTTGATCACCGTCCGGCATTGATCACGCGCGAAAGGTTCCAAACGGCTGACGAAACGTTGCAATCGCGCCCGGAAGAACTGAGCGCGAGGTTGCGAATCGGTGGGAACGTCGCCGCCGTCGTGATGACGCACAGCTACACGCATGACCGCGAAATCTTGAAGTTCCTTCTCGGCTCGGAAGCTTTTTACATCGGCTCGCTCGGTCCAAAGAAACGCGCTGAAAAGATCCTAAGCGAGCTCGCTCGCGGCGGAGCGGAAGTCGATGGTTTGCTATCCGCCGAAAATTTGGAGCGACTGCATGCGCCTATCGGGCTTGACATCGGCGCCGACACGCCGGAGTTGATCGCCATCTCCATCATCGCGGAGATTCAAAGCGTCTTGCGGAATCGCCGGGGCGGTTTCTTGCGCGAGAGAACGGGACCGATTCACGAGCGCAACGGTCATGCTGCGCCCTTGATCCACGAGCCGGAACTCGCGCCACGTGGCGAGCAGGTGCTAAGCCTAAGGGCCTGATTTGCCTTTCGGTTGGGGCCAACTCATGGAAGCGCCGCGCAAGTAGGAGGCGGAAGCGAAAGGAGGAGATCGCTGGTGTTCGATAAACAGATCGAAGCGGGAAAATGGTCCAGAGAAGAATTGAGCAAGATCGCGACGGCGGATGATCTGCACGTCTCGCCCTTTCGCGAAGACGGCGTCACCTACGGCACGCCCACTTGGGTCTGGTGCGTGGTGGTGGACGAGGCGGTCTACGCGCGAGCGTATAACGGGCCGCGTTCGAGCTGGTATCAAGCCGCCGTGCGAGAACGCGCGGGAAGAGTCACGGTCGCCGGGATGACAAAAGAGGTGGTCTTCGAAGCGGTCGCCGCCGATGATCCAATTCAGGGCCGGATCGATGATGCCTATCGCGCAAAATACCGCGGCAGTCCATATCTTGAGCCGATGATCGGCGCGCGCGCTCGTTCGGCTACGGTTCGGATCTTGCCGCGCGTTGAATCGGCATAAGCGAATCGGAGTTTTAGCGGAGCGCCCCCGTTTGCCGCATGAACTGATCGCAAGTACAAGACGCCTATGAGATCGAGAAGGATCTTCATCACCGGTTCAGCCGATGGTCTAGGGCAGCTGGCCGCGCGCCGATTGTCGGAGCAGGGACACCGAGTGGTTCTACACGCGCGCAACCCGAAGAGAGCGCGCGAGGCTTTGACCAGCGTCTCGAAAGCTGAGGGAGTGCTCGTCGCGGATCTATCTCGCCTCGAAGAGGTGAAGCGCTTGGCCGAAGAAGCTAACGTCATAGGCCCGTTCGATGCGGTGATCCACAACGCCGGAGTCTATCAAGCTTCGAACCGTGATCTGCTCACTGTCAACACCCTAGCGCCTTACGTTCTCACCTGCCTGATCCACAGGCCTGAGCGGTTGATCTATATCAGTTCGGATCTGCACTTGCACGGGCGCGCTGATCTCAAAGCCTTGGCTTCCGAAAGGATCAGCTACGCCGATTCCAAGTTCTACTTGGTGCTGCTGGCGAAAGCCGTCGCTCGCAAATGGTCGAACGTGTATGCCAACGCGGTCGACCCCGGTTGGGTGCCGACGAAGATGGGCGGTCCAAACGCGCCGGACGATCTCGAAAAGGGGGTCGAGACGCAAGTTTGGTTAGCTGCAAGCGACGATCCACAAGCAAAGGTCAGCGGCCGTTACTTCTACCACCTGCGCGAAGCGCGCTATCACCCTCAGGCCGACGACCTAGCGTTGCAAGAGGATTTCTTAGCCGTTTGCGAAAAGCTGACGGGCGTCGCCCTGCTCAAGGAGGAGAACCGTAGTCCAAGGAAAGAAACCGGATAAGCTCTTTATCGCTTCGCTCTTTCGGCTGATCATCTCTGTTACTAATCCAAGGAAAGAAAATGTATAAGCTCTATACTCCGATTCTACGGCGTTAAAAGAATAGATCTGTTCGGCTCTTTTGCTCAGGGCGGGCCAGGTGAAACAGGCGACGCTGACCTTGTTGTGGAGTTTGAGCGTCCGATAGGGTTTCGGTTCGTGGAGTTGATCGAGTATTTGGAGAATCTCCTAGGCCGGAAGGTTGATGTATTAACTCTAATGGGGGTTCGCGGGATTCGGTTGCCGTGGATAGCCGCAGAGATTGAGCGAAGCATTATCTATGTCTAAACGGACAGACAGGGAGTTCTTGAGCGACATCCTAGAAACCGTCCCCGAAAAATAGTCGGACGTTACGCTTAGCATCTCTCGTTCTTGAGCGACATCCTAGAAACCATCCGCCGGATTCAGTCATATACGGGTGGGAACGTTTGAGGCGTTTTTGAGGTGATACGAAGACGCAGGATGCAGTGATACGCAACCTAGAGATAGTCGGTGAGGCGGCGAAGGGATTGTCCGGCGAGGTGCGGGAGAGGTATCCTACAGTCCCCTAGAAGGGTATGGCGGGGATGCGGGATCGCTTAATCCATCACTATTTTGGGGTGAGCCTAGATGTGGTGTGGGAGATTGTGAGCGCTGAGTTGGGCGAGGTAGCGCTGCAGGTAGAAGAGATTCTACGAGAGTTGGGAGAGCAGCAGCTAATCTGCGCTTGATGCGGACGGCACTTCGCTTGCCCCGCGCCCGCCGCTAAGGCACAAGTTGTTAGGCGTCAATGCCTAAAAAATTCCATAGGAGGAAGGATTATGGATAAGAATCTGGCAGTCAATCCAATTCGCGAGGGATTCCATACAGTAACGCCCTATTTGCTGGTTGACGGAGCTGACCGACTGATTGATTTCCTCTCAGCGGCATTCGATGCCGAAATCCTGGATCGCAAATTCCGTCCCGATGGCACGGTGATGCATGCCGAGTGCGCATCGGTGACTCGATGGTGATGCTTGGAGAAGCCAGCAGCGAGTTTAGGCCCATGCCCGCTTCCATCTACCTGTACGTTCAAGACTGCGACCGGGTCTATCAACAAGCGTTAGCTGCCGGCGGGGAATCAGTGTTTGCGATCAGAAATTTGCCATCAGGCTAGCGA
>CAKZOF010000208.1 GCA_937135995.1 uncultured Pyrinomonas sp. | reverse complement strand
GCGCGGTGTGATAAGGTGTGGCGACGCCGAACCCCGCGCTGCTCTCTTCGAACGGCGCGCTCGCTTCGGGAAGCGCGGGTTGGTTTGTCGCCCGCTGCTTTTCGACTTGCGGAAACGACGGAAGATGGCTCGAAGCACCATGGATCGTGCGCGGCCTGGTCTTCAGCGTTCGGGAGCGAGAAGTTCGGAGAAGCTCGCGCGCGTCCCAACAGCTCTGCAGACGTTCGGAAACCGGAGAGGAGAGATGAGACATCTCACGCGATTCGTGTTGTTCGTGCTGCTCGCCGCGTTGCTGGCGGGCGCTTGCGCGCGTCAAGCGAGCAACGTCAAACGATTGGCCTTTGTCACCAACAACGCTTCCGATTTCTGGACCATCGCGCGGCGCGGCACCGAAAAGGCCGACGAAGAGTTCGCCGACGTGACGGTCGAGTTCCGTATCCCGGCCGATGGGACGGCAGCCGAACAGAAGCGGATCATCGATGATCTGCTGGCCAAAGGCATCGATGGCATCGCCATCAGCCCCGTCGATCCGGAGAATCAGACGCAGATGATCAACGAAGTGGCGCGGCAGACCCTCGTCTTCACGCAGGATTCGGATGCGCCGAACAGCGATCGCGCCTGCTACGTCGGCACCGACAACGTCGCCGCCGGGCGGCAGGCCGGGCAGTTGATCAAAGAGGCGTTGCCCGAAGGCGGCCGGATCATGCTGTTCGTCGGCAAGCTCGACGCGCGCAACGCGCAGGAGAGATTGCAAGGGATCAAGCAGGAGCTGCAGGGCTCCAACATCGAGATCATCGACGTGCGCACCGACGATACCGACCGCGTGCGCGCCAAAGCCAACGTCGCTGACACGCTCGTGCGCTACCCGGACGTCAAAGGATTGGTTGGGTTGTGGAGCTACAACGGCCCAGCGATCCTCAACGCCGTGCGCGAGGCGGGCAAGACCGGGCAGGTCAAGATCGTCTGTTTCGATGAAGAGGACGAGACGTTGGCCGGCGTCAAAGAGGGTGCCATCCACGCCACAGTGGTCCAGCAACCGTACGAGTTCGGCTACCAAGCGATCCGGTTGATGCGCGAAGTGCTGAACGGCAATCGGTCGGTGATTCCGCCGAGCAAGCAGGTCTTCATCCCGACGCTCATCGTCCGCCGAGACAACGTCGAGGAGTTCACGCGCCGCATCAACCAACTACGCGGTCGCGGCTAGAGCGCGCCGCGCGCGTAGGATGAAGAGAGACGCCGCATGAGCGTGCCAGCACCGAAACAGACCACCGTTCAACGCGACGGGCGCTCGCCGCGCGCCGCCCAGCCGTTGCTCGAGATGCGGCGGATCGAGAAGCGCTTCGGCGGCGTCCACGCGCTCAAGGGAGTCGACTTCACGCTCGAGGCGGGGCGCGTCGTCGCTCTGATCGGCGAAAACGGTGCCGGCAAATCGACCTTGATGAAGATCTTGGGCGGCGTGGTCGCGCCCGATGCGGGCGAGATCCTGATCGACGGGCGTCCGGTCGCGATCCGCTCCGCCGCCGACGCCATCCGTCACGGCATCAGCTTCATCCACCAAGAGCTGAACGTGCTTGACAACTTGGACGTGGCGGGCAATGTCTTTCTCGGGCGCGAGCCGCGCCGCTGGCGTTTCTTGCTGGACCAACGGCGGATGGCGGAAGAGGCCGAACGTTTTCTCCGGCGATTGGGGGCTGGCATCAGCGCGCGCGCGCCGCTCGGGGCGCTCTCCATCGCGCAGCAACAGCTCGTCGAGATCGCCAAAGCCCTGTCGCTCGACGCGCGCATCCTGATCATGGATGAGCCGACGTCGAGTTTGACGTTGCAGGAGACGGAAAAGCTCTTAGAGATCGTCGGCGAACTGCGCGCCGCCGGCGTCGCCGTCGTTTACATCTCGCACCGACTGGGCGAAGTCGAACGCATCGCCGACCGCGTCGTCGTCCTGCGCGATGGCGCCGTGGTCGGCACGCTCGAACGCGACGAGATCACGCACGACCGCATGGTGCAGATGATGGTCGGGCGCGACCTCGACATCTTTCGCCGCCGCGCGGCGAAGCGCATCGAGCCCGGATACTTCCGCGTGCGCGAGCTGCGCACGGCCCGTTATCCGCAACATCCCGTCTCGCTCGAGATCGGCAAGGGCGAGATCCTGGGGCTGGCCGGGTTGGTCGGCGCGGGCCGGACGGAGCTGGCCGAAGCCTTGTTCGGCGTCGCCGTGGCTCCCGATGCGAACGGCGCGAAGGTGGTGCTCGGCGGCGAAGAGCTGACCATCCGCGCGCCCGAGGATGCCATCCGGCACGGCATCTATTTGGTGCCGGAAGACCGCCGCCACGCAGGCCTGATCCTCAACGCGAGCGTGCGCGAAAACGTCACGCTCCCGTCGCTGGCGCGTTATGCGCGCGCCGGCTTGGTGTCGCTCGCTCGCGAGCGGCGCGCCGCTGCTGAGATCTGCGCCCGCTTGCGCGTCAAAGCGCCGTCGGTGGAGGTGCCCGCGCTCGACTTAAGCGGCGGCAACCAGCAGAAGGTGGTGCTCGCCAAGTGGTTGGCGCGCGAGCCGCGCGTCATCATCTTCGACGAACCGACGCGCGGCATCGACGTCGGCGCCAAGGCCGAGATCTACGAGTTGATGCGGCAACTGGCCGCCAGCGGCGTCGCCATCCTGATGATCTCGTCGGAGATGGAAGAGATCCTGGATCTGAGCGACCGCGTCGCCGTGATGCACGAAGGGCGCTTGATGGGCACGCTCGACCGCGACCGCTGCACCGAAGAGGCGATCATGCGCTTGGCCGTTGGCATGAAGCCCCAAGATCAAACGTAGGCGCCGCGGGATCGAAACCGAAGTCTGCGCCCCCAACAACGCGCCCCTTTTTCGACGCGAGAAGACGCAAGAGTTCTTCGCGCGGCAAAAGCAGACGATTCTCACGCGCGCATGGCCCGCCGGTCGAGAGGAGCGGTTCGAGAAAGATCAAGTTCCATTGCTTGAACGGACGCCGAGGCGGTGTCCGTGATGCCAAGATCGAGTTCAGTTGTCGGAGGACTGATGGGAGCAGCGATTGTAACACTATTCATCGCCGCATGGCTGGTCGGGGGAAGCAGCATGGACGCACTGGCGCAAACACCGCGCGTTGAACGGCGGCAGTTCGGCGCGTTGCCCGACGGGACGCGCATCGACCTCTTCACGTTGAAGAACGGGCGCGGAGTCGAAGTCGAGATCATCAACTACGGTGGGCGCATCGTCGCGCTGCGCGCGCCCGACCGCACGGGGCGCGTTGCCGACATCACCTTGGGGTACGACGATCTAGACAGCTACGTGAAAGATCGGTACCATTTCGGCGGCATCATCGGGCGCTACGCCAACCGCATCGCCAAGGGCCGCTTCACGCTCGACGGGAAGACCTATTGGCTGGCCCAGAACGATGGCGAAAACCATATCCACGGCGGCATGCAAGGCTTTGATCGGCGTGTGTGGCAGGCCGAAGAGATGCGCGGCGTGCGCGACGTCGGCGTACGCCTTGCCTATGTGAGCCTCGACGGAGAGGAGGGCTATCCAGGCACGCTGAAGGTGACGGTCACCTACATGCTGACGCCACAGAACGAATTGCGCATCGAGTACGAGGCGACCTCCGACAAGCCGACCGTGATCAACCTGACGAACCATGCTTACTTCAATCTCGCTGGTGCCGGCAGCGGCCCCGTGCTCGATCACGAGATATACATCAACGCCGATCGGTTCACACCTGTTGACCGGACGCTGATCCCAACCGGCGAACTGCGCTCGGTGGCCGACACGCCGCTTGACTTTCGCCGGCCCACGCGGATCGGGGCGCGCATCGACGCGCCGGATGAGCAGTTACGTCACGGTCGCGGGTACGATCACAACTTCGTGCTGAACAAACGGAGTGGAGAACTGTCGCTCGCCGCGCGCGTCTACGAGCCGACGAGCGGGCGCGTGCTCGAAGTGCTGACAACCGAACCGGGCTTGCAGTTCTACTCGGGCAACTTTCTCGATGGCGTGCGCGGCAAGGCTGGGCGAAGCTACGGGCGGCGGACCGGCTTCTGCTTGGAGGCGCAACACTTCCCCGATTCGCCGAACAAACCGGCTTTTCCTTCGACGGTGTTGCGCCCCGGACAGACCTATCGGCAAACGACCATCTATCGCTTCGCCGCACGGTAGTTTCTGACGATATGCGCTTCGTCACTCTCTTCAACCTCTGTTCTCATCTATCGCTTCGCCGCGCGGTAGTTTCTGGCGATGGAAACGCCGTCCGCCGGGAGGCGCGACCATCGGCGACGATCGCGAGTCCCGGCTGCCAGCGAAGCGTCTTTGCGCCGTCGCCGCGGCGGGCGATTTCGGCGAAACGGCGATCTCGCCGGCATCAGCTAGACTTCGGTCGAGATGAGGCCTCGGCGGCCGGATCGGCATGCTCCGAACCTCGGTCGAG
>CAKZOF010000207.1 GCA_937135995.1 uncultured Pyrinomonas sp. | reverse complement strand
CCTTTCGGCCAACATTGCACAGTCTCCCAAAGCGAACTTCAATGGATCCCACGCGCTCTAACCTGCGCGCAGGCGCTCGCGTTCAGCCTGCTTTTGTTGTAAAAAGATCCCGCTCCCACAATATTTCGTTTTGACGAGACAAGCGACGATGAACGAAGCGCGAAGTGGGCAACAAGTCTCCAAAACCGAAGAGGATGATCCCACCGCCACCAAGCCCGATGGCGTTGAACGGCGCGCGCCCGCGACGGTCCAGCCCTTGCCGGCAACCGAGCGGGAAGCTGACTTTGCTCAACCCGAAGCCGATTTGATTCACGTCCTCGACCGTGGATTTGTGCGGCTCGTCGATTTTCTCGGCGGTGACATGGCCGTCGTCGAAGCCGCGCGCGTCTCTTTTGGGCAAGGGTCCAAGGGGGAGGAGCGCGACCGCCGGCTGATCGATTACCTGATGCGCCACGAGCACGGCACGCCGTTCGAGATGGCGGTCTTCAAATTCCATGTCAAAGCGCCTGTGTTCGTCGCCCGGCAGTGGTTTAGACATCGCGTCGGCTCTTACAACGAGATCAGTTACCGATACGTCGAGGTCACGGATGAGTTCTACGTGCCCGACCGGTTGCGCGCGCAGGACACCAAAAACAAACAGTCTTCCGTCCGCGGCGCATTCACCGAAGAAGAGCACGCGCGCGGGCGCGCCCTCATCGAAGAGGCTTACCGCGCTTGTTACGCGCGTTACCAGGAGTTGCTCGCCATGGGTGTGGCGCGGGAACTAGCTCGCATCGTGCTGCCGGTTGGCATGTACACGCAGTTCTACGTCGCCTACAACGCGCGCAGCTTGATGAACTTCATCCGGTTACGCACGGGCGAGGGAGCGCAAAGCGAGATACGGCTCTATGCCGAAGCGCTGGCGGAATTCTTCCGCCGCCGGATGCCATGGACTTACGAGGCGTTCGCGCGTTACGTCCTCGCTCGAAGCGACAAAGCCTGAAAAGCATGATCGGCGTGCCGCTCGCTGCGTGAAGGGGCGTGGGCGCAAGCGGTCTTCGATGATCGAATAAGGTGAGGGAGTTGACAAGCTGCTCTCAGGCTCGCTGCGCTTATCTGAGTCGTCTTCGCTGAGTCAGGAAAAAGATCGGGAGCGAACACGGCTTGACGCGAGCCGACGCGCTTTGGTTCGAAGCACGCTTGTGGCTTATGATTCCGGTGCAGAGAAGGAGGTTCAATCATGGCAGAAGAGATCAAGTGTGCGCGATGCGGCCAAAAACGCCCGCCGCTCGGTTATGCGCCTGTGCCTGTGGAGATCGGGCAGCGTCTCGCCCAAGAGGTCTGCCAAAGTTGCTGGTCGCAGTGGTTGCAGCAACAAACGATGCTGATCAATCACTTCGGTTTGAACGTCGCCGATCCGGAGGCGCAGCAGTTCCTGCTCGATCAAATGCGCGCCTTCTTCTTCGGTCAAGGGGCGCAGGCCGATATCGACACCAGCAAGCAGGGAACGATTCAATGGTGAAAAGGCTGTACGAGTTTCATTCATTGTGGTTGTGCGACCGGGGCGAGAAAGCGCGAAAGAGGCCCATCTTGGGTGCGGCATGAAAGTTGCTCCTCATCGTCGTTGAATCGAGAACATCCGGTTCACTAGAGTATTTGTTACTATGAAAACCACTGGAGGACGTATGAAAAAAGTATCTTTGCTCATTGCCGGGGCCGCATTGACGGCCGGGCTCGCCGGTTGCCAAACTACGGAGACGACCAACGCAAACGCCAATCTGAACTCCAACGTGGCGGTCGTGCGCAACGAGAACCGCAACGCCGCGACGACGGTCAACGCCAACCGCGAGTTGACGCGAGAAGAGATCGAACGGGAAGCGCGCGGGTTGGGGAGCCGCATCGGTCAGGGTGCGCAAGATGCGTATATTTGGAGCAAGGTCCGCGGGGCGTTGCTCACCGCCAACGACCTGCGTGATTCGACGATCAACGTCGATGTTGACAACGAAGTGGTGACGCTTCGCGGGTCGGTCGCCAACGCTGATCAGCGGCGGCGGGCCGAAGAGATCGCCAAAGGCATCGAGGGCGTCAAAAGCGTGCGCAACGAACTGAAGATCTCCACCATGGGTGAGACCAACACCAACGCGCGCAACGCTAACATGGCCAACCGCAACGCACGCTGACACGAGCCAGAGAGCCTACCAGAGAAGGAGCCGCCGTTTCGATGGCGGCTCTAGTTTTTCATTCGATGGGGATAATCCTTAGGCGCAGCATGCGAAGCCCGTATGGACTTCGCCTCCGCCGACCGTAAAAGCGCGCTCGCCAAATCGTTGATCATGCGTTGGCGAAAGCGAAGCGCGGTTTGCGGGGGCGAAAAACGGCGTGATATATTCGCTCGTTGCTCCTCTCCGAAGAGACTGCCTAAAGGGACGAGAAAGTTATGTCTGGACATTCGAAATGGCACACGATCAAGCACAAGAAGAGTCTGC
>CAKZOF010000206.1 GCA_937135995.1 uncultured Pyrinomonas sp. | reverse complement strand
CCGCGGCATTCGCGTCGGGCAAGAGTTCTCCGTGATCCGTCCGCGCGGGCAGTTTCGCCCAGCCTTTACACGCAAGAAGGGCTGGCTCGGCGTGTACACGCAAGAGGTCGGACGCTTGCGCGTCGTCGAGGTCAAAGATCGCGTTTCAGTGGCGCAGGTCGTGCAGTCGTGCGAGACGATCCTGCTCGGCGATCTGCTGCGCGCCAGCTATCCGCGCCCAGCAACGTCGCTGCCTGCTGAAACGAAACTCGCTCGTTTCGCCGATCCGAGCAACAAACAGCGCGGGCGCATCGTGTTGGCGCGCGACGGACGCGAGATGCTCTCGGCCAATCAAGTGGTCTTCATCGACCTCGGTGAAGAGGACGGCTTGCGTCCCGGAGATCGTTTGATCATTTACCGCCCAGTGGGCACGGGCAACGTGACGCGCTTTCGCGACGATGAAGTGACAGTGGCAGCCAGCGGTGGCTTCGAAAGCCACCGTTTCCGCGGGGGCAAGTTCTCCAACCAAGCGCCGCGCGTCGAAGACGGCAACACCACCGGCATCTACGGCCCGACCGTGAGCGTGCCCGAGATCAAGGGACGGCGGCCGCCGCTCCCACGCAAGATCGTCGGCGAACTCGTCGTCACCAACGTTCAACGTCGCGCTTCCACCGCGATCATCACGCAAACGACGCAGGAGGTGGTCACGGGGGACTACGTCGAGGTCAAATAAGCGCGAGCGTGGGTTCCGGCGAACCTGTGTGGCGAACGACTTGAATTCGCGCGACGGGCGCAGAACTGCTCGTCAGCTCTGCGCTCGTTGCGCACTGGCTCGTGTCGTCGGGTTTTCGGCGCCTCGGGACAGCAAACGCGATCTAGCTTGCTTGAACCTCGTCTTGTTGCCAACCGAGTTTGGCGCTGCTTCAGGATTGCGAACGCGCTTGCGTCTTTGCGCCAACGGCTTCGGATTCCACCGTCTCGCGCCCGACGTTGGTCCGATAGAAGACGCGAAAGTACTGGATCATGGAAACACACGCGGTGACCACCACGACCCACAGCATGGCGCGTCCTGCCGTGTAGAGAAGCACTTGCCAGTCGGTCATCGTCATTCTCGATTCGCCGAAAAGAT
>CAKZOF010000205.1 GCA_937135995.1 uncultured Pyrinomonas sp. | reverse complement strand
CCAACGCTTCGCGGTTGATGCCGTACCCTTCCTTGATGCGGTGCGGTATGTAGTAGTCGGTCTGCGCGCCGAGCATCTGAAGCGTGCGCCGCAATAGCGCCGTGCCGGTCGTCCCATCGACGTCGTAGTCGCCGTAGATGAGGATGCGTTCGCCGCGCGCGATGGCGCTCATCAAACGGGCGACGGCACGATCCATGCCGAGCATCCGCTGCGGATCATGAAGCTGGTCCAAACGCGGATGCAGCGCTCGATGGGCCTCCTCCGGCTCGGACACGCCGCGTAGCACGAGCAGCGCCGCGATGATCGGCTCGATGCGGAGCGCCGCGGCCAAACGCTCGGCAGCGGCAACGTCGTACCGACGCATGATCCAACGTCTCTCCGTCATGTACCGCACCTCTTGGGCGAGCAAATGCGCCCGCACCTGCGACAGCTAGTGTAGCCCATCACCTTCGGCCCTGTCAGGGCGTGCCGAGCGGATCGATGACGCCCGCCGCAAGAAGCGCCAGCAGGAGCACGCCGAGTGCAAGGCGGTAGCTGATGAAGAGCCACGTTGAATGGGTGCGCAGATAGCGCAAGAGGAACCAGATCGAAGCGTAGCCGACGAGGCCGGAAACGACGGTCGCCACGGCGAGCGCGAGGAAACTGTTGGGCGGCAGTTTGGCAAGCGCCTCGCGCAGTTCGAGCAGGCCGCTGGCGAGAATGGCCGGGATCGAGAGCAAGAAGGAGAAACGCGCCGCTGTTTCGCGCGTCAGGCCAGCGAAGAGCCCGCCCATGATGGTCGAACCGGATCGGCTCGCGCCCGGAATCAACGCCAACACTTGCGAGCAACCGACGATGAGCGCATCGCGCCAGTTGAGATCATCCATGGTCCGGCGACGCGCGCCGATTCTTTCGGCCACGAGCAGCAAAACGGCGATAACGATCAGCATCGTAGCGATGATCCACAAGTTTTTCGTCAACGTCCCTTCGATCTCTTTCTTGAAGAGCAAGCCGACGATGCTGATCGGCAACGTCCCCACGATGATGTACCAGCCGAGGCGCGCTTCTTTCGACAAGGCGCCGCTCAACGGACCGTCGGCCGCTTCGAGCGCGCCCCGGTTGACGAGCAAACGCCAGTGGTCGCGCACGAAGTTAATCGAGATCTTCCAGATGTCGCGCGCAAAGTAGACGATGACGGCGATCAACGTGCCAAGTTGCACGACCGCCATGGTCGCCGTCGTCTGTTGCGCCCGTAAGTTCTGCTCGACTCCGGCGTAAAGACCGGTCAATCGCGCGGCAAAGACGAGGTGAGCAGTGGAACTGACAGGGATGAATTCCGTCAAGCCTTGCACGATGCCGAGAATGATCGCTTGGAGAATGGTCATCAAAAGATCACGCTTTCATCTTGCGAAGTGGTAAAACTCGAGGCTCGGCCAAACTTTAAAGCCAAGCCGAAAGCGAATGCAAATCTCCAAAGCCTAGAAGAACAAGATCGCTCGAACAGCGAAAGCGAGTCGTGGGCAAATGAAGCGGTCTTTCACCGAAGGTGATTAAGAGATCGATCTCGCGCGACGCGAAGAGTAAGGATTCTCTGGTACGCGCTACGGTCCGACAGATTCAGCGTCTGACGGTCGCGCGTTCCATCAATCGATCGTAGAGCGCATCGGGCAACAAACGGAGCAGGCGCACCACCATCGCCAGTTGCCACGGAAAGGCGTAACAACGCCGCTCGCGCTCGATGGCGCGCAGGATGCGGCGTGTTGCATCCGGGAGTTCGAGCAGATATGGCATCGGGCCGCGGCGCGGTTCAGTCATCGGCGTCCTAATGAAGCCTGGATGGATGATCGTTACCTTGACGCCGAAGCTTCTCAGGTCGAGACGCAGGCTTTCGAAGAAGGTCGAAAGCCCAGCCTTGCTCGCGCTGTAAGCGCTCGATCCGGGCAAGCCGCGATACGCCGCCAAACTCGAAACGGCGACCAAGTGACCGCGACGCTGCGCGAGCATGTCGGGGAGCACCGCAGCCACGCAGTTGATCGCGCCAACGAGGTTGACCGCGACGATCTCCGTCGCCCGCGCTCGGTCGAATCTGGTGGCTGGTGTCAAATCGCCGATTCCGGCGTTGGCGATCAACATGTTGATCGGACCGAAACTCCGGCGCAGTTCCTCTACGGCAGCGGCAACCGCTTCGCCATCCCGCACATCGGCGGGCAACGAGAGGGCCGCGCTGCCCGCTGCCTGCAGCTCGCGCACGATCTCATCGAGCGCCGCTGCGCGACGGGCAAGCAGTCCAACGCGCGCTCCGCGGCGCGCCATCTCCACTGCCAATGCGCGTCCGATGCCGCTCGAAGCTCCGGTCACCAACGCCGTCGTCTTCGTCCAATCGACCGCCATGATGGACCGAGATTGAAAACCGCCAAAAGGAACGACCGCCACGACGCGTCGCGCCCCACCATCGGGCGCATCCGCGAGTTACTCGCAACCGACCTGCACGATGACGGGCATGATCACCGGGCGCGCTCCAGTTTGACGCTGGATGAAACGCTTGAGTTCAAGGCGTATTCGCTCTTTGAGCAAAGCCGTGTCGCGTTTCTCGGCGGCTGGAGCCGCGTGCACAGTTTCGGCGACGATGCGCTTTAGCTCGCGCACGAACCCGTCGCCGTCCATGCCGACCAATCCGTGAGCAGCGATCTCAGGCGAGGCTTCGAGCGCGCCGGTTCGTTCGTTGATCGTCACAACTGGCGTGATCACGCCATCGAAAGCGAGTTGACGGCGCTCGCGTACCGTTTCGCCATCGACCTCTTCAAAACCGATTTCGGTCTCGTCGATGAAGACGCGCCCGATGGACCAGTGATCGGTGACGGATGCGCGCTCGGCGCTCAGTTCGATCACGTCGCCGTTTTCGACGAGCACCACCCGCCCTTCGTCGAAGCCCATGTGC
>CAKZOF010000204.1 GCA_937135995.1 uncultured Pyrinomonas sp. | reverse complement strand
CTTCTCGGCCTATGCCTTTATCAACTCAACCGGCTGCCGGAAGCTATCCGCGAACTGGAGGCAGTTCACCGCGCACAGCCCGACGATCTCGGCGTCGCTTACGCGCTGGCCCACGCTTACTTGAGCAACGATCAGATCGCGCCGGCTACCGAGTTGGTCGAGCGCGTCTTCAACCGATTGGACTCAGCCGAAGCGCACCTGATCGTCGGCGCGTTGCATTTGGCGGCCAAAGAACTTCCCAAGGCGATCGAAGAGCTTTCCGAAGCGAAGCGGCTCAACCCGCGCTTGCCGACCGTGCATTCGCAACTCGGCAATGCTTACCTCTTCTCTGGCAATCGCGAGCAGGCGATCAAAGAGTATCTGGCCGAGCTCGAAATCAACCCGCGCGACTTCAACGCCAACGCGCGGCTCGGCTGGTTGCTTCGCGAGGACGGGCGGTTGGATGAAGCGGCCAAGTATCTTCAAACAGCGCTCGCGCTGCGCCCCGACGACGGCAGCGTTCTTTACCAGATGGCCCAGTTAGCGCAGGCCAAAGGCGACACAGAAGAAGCGGTGCGATTGCTCGAGCGCGTCGTTGAGAAGATGCCGAAATTCACGGCGGCACACGTCCTGCTGGCGCGACTCTACTACAAGCTCAAACGCACGGCGGATGCCGAACGGGTGCGCGCCATCATCGACCAGCTCAACGCCGAGTAGCAACGCAACCAGCCGACGCCGGAGAAGACGAAAGAGAACTCGCCACGATGACTTTCGGAGCAAGAGCGCACGCGGTCTCGGTGCGCGCGGAAGTTCATCGGCTGCACTGAAGACGAATTAGACTGATCCATGACGCTCGCGCCTTCGGTGCGCGCCGAGGTCCATCATCCGCGCTGGAATCCGACCGATCCGCTCGACATCGTCGCAGCGGCGCCGTTTTGCGTCCGGCCTTGCCGAGAAAAAGCTCGGTTAGCTGTTGATCGGGAGTGATCCGTCGAGGTGAAAAATCGTCGAACTGCGTTCTTTCTCTGTTGCTTAGCGCTGTTTGCGTTTGATAAGGATCGCGTGGCGATCCCGCACGTCAAGGTTGCGCAAAGCACGGCAGAGATGGATTGGAGCGCAATCGAGCTCCGCGTCTTCAGCAGCGACGGGCAACCGGCCACCGGATTAGTCGCCCTTCCCGACGGCGAGGTAAACAGGGTAGAATTGGAACCCGTCTCCGGTGGATTCAGGTTACGCAACGATCCTTTCGGTGGGCGCGTCCGGTGGACCATCCAGAGTTTCACGGGGCGCTGAGACGCGAGCATGTTTCAGTTGAGAATCACGATGTTACGCACAACGGCCGTTTTGCTTCAAATCGCTCTTGCGCTTGCGCCAAGTTTTGGTTGGCAGGAGAAACAAACGAACGCTCCCAGCGCCCGCGTCACCTTCGTCGAAGTGCCGCCACAAAAGAGCGGCATCACGTGGGTGCACGACAACGCGCGCTCGCCCGAACGCTATCTGCCGGAGACGGTGGGCGGCGGCGGCATCTTCTTCGATTTCGATAACGACGGTTGGTTGGACATCTTTTTGGTCAACAGCGGCCCGGCGGATTTCTTCGCGCCGTCGAAACCGCTCAAGAACGCCCTTTACCGCAACAACCACGACGGCACGTTCACGGATGTCGCCGACAAGGCGGGCGTGGCGAACAGCAAGTATTTCGGCATGGGCGCGGCGGCGGGCGATTATGACGGCGATGGGTGGATGGACCTTTACGTGACTGCCTACGGGCGCAACACGCTCTATCACAACAACGGCGATGGGACTTTCACGGACGTCACCGACAAAGCAGGCGTCGCCGCGCCGGGTTGGTCCACCTGCGCCGTTTGGTTTGACTACAACAACGATGGCAAACTCGATCTGTTTGTTTCCAGCTTCGTCCTCTACAACAAGGAGATGAGTTGCGGCGACAACCGTTTGGGACGGCGGTACTATTGCATTCCGCGCGTCTTCAAGCCGCGACCGAGCTTCCTTTTCCGCAACAACGGCGACGGAACCTTCACGGACGTGAGCCGCGAATCCGGCATCGCCAGCGCGCTCGGTAAATCTTTCGGCGTCGTCGCCACCGACATCAACAACGACGGGTGGATGGACCTATTCGTCGCTAACGACACGGTGGCGAACTTCTTGTTTCTGAACAAGGGCAACGGCAAATTTGACGAGATTGGTTTAGCGGCAGGCGTGGCCTACAGCGAAGCGGGAACGCCACGCTCCGGCATGGGCGTCGATGCGGCGGATTACGATGGCGATGGCTGGCAAGATCTGTTCGTCGCCAACATCGACCAGGAACTCTTCAGCCTCTACCATAACCAGAGGGACCTGACCTTTCTCGACGAACCGGGCGAGATCTCGCAGGCTGTGCGGTTGTTGAGCGGTTGGGGGTTGAAGTTCTTCGATTACGACAACGATGGCGACGTGGACCTGTTTCTCGCCAACGGTCATCCTGATGACATGGTCGAGTTGCTCACGCCGGTCGTTAAATATGAGGAGCCGCTGTTGATGTTCGAAAACGTCGGCGGGGTGTTCAAAAACGTCAGCGCCCAATCGGGCGAGGTCTTCAAGCACGATTACCCGGCGCGCGGGTTGTCGGTCGGCGATTACGACAACGACGGTGATCTCGATCTGTTGGTCGTCAACAATGGGCAAGCGCCGTTGTTGTTGCGCAACGAGGGTGGAAACCGGAACAACTGGCTCGGCTTGCAGCTCGTCGGGACCAAGAGCAATCCGATGGCCATCGGTGCCATCATCACGTGGCAAGCTGGCGGCGTCCGGCGGAGCCGATTGCGTACCAACGGCGGTAGCTATTTGGCTTCGCACGATCCGCGCGAGTTGCTCGGTCTCGGCGCGGCCACCAAAATAGATTCGCTCGAGATCCGCTGGCCGAGCGGCAAGGTTGAAAAGTTCGAGAACTTGGCGGCGAACAAGTACATCAAGATCGTCGAGGGCGAAGGGATCGCCAAGAAGTAAATCTGCTGGCGAGCGCGCCGCCTGTCTCGCTCGAGGAGCAGAAGATGCGCGACGCACAAAGGTCGAGAACGAAATTCGTCTGTTTGGTCGGTCTCATCGGCGTTCTCTTCGTGTTTGCGCTTCCGAGCGGCGCGCAGCGACGAGTCGGCACGGCGCGCTCCGCAGCGTTCGAGACGCTCGCTAAGCGAGCAAACCAAGCGCGCGAGGCGAACCGGCTTGACGAAGCCATCGAACTCTACCGCCAAGCGCTCAAGCTGCGCCCGCGGTGGGGCGAAGGGTGGTGGTATCTGGCGACGCTGCTCTACGAGCGAGATCGGTATGCGGACGCGGCGCAAGCTTTCCAAAAAGCTGCCGAACTCCAACCCAAAGCGGGTGCGCCGTGGGCGATGCTGGGTCTGTGCGAATTTCAACTCGGGCGCTTCGACGAGGCGTTGCTTCACATCCAACGCGGTCGCCAACTGGGACTGGTCAACAACCCCGAGCTGATGCGCGTCCTTCGCTATCACGAAGCTTTGTTGCTTCTACTGAAGGGGGATTTCGAAACGGCGCAGCAGAATCTAGACGCGCTCGCCTACGACGGTGCGAGCAGTGAAGATTTGATCCTCGCGCTCGGACTCGCCGTCTTGCGCATCCCAGCGGTGCCGCGTCAGATTCCGCCTAATTCCAAGGAGCATGAATTGATCAGGCGCGCCGGCTGGGCTGAACTGCAAGCGGCGCAGCGCAACTTCACTGACGCGCATCGCGAGTATGCGCGACTTGCAGCCGACTACGCGAACGTGCCCAATGTGCAGTACGCCTACGGGCGGTATCTGCTGTCGCGGCGCGACGACGAAGGGGCGTTGGCCGCCTTTCAGCGCGAGATCGAAAATTCGCCCGAAAACGCGCTCGCGCGCTTGCAGATCGCTTACATCAAGCTGCGGAGCAAAGAGGCCGCGGCGGGCCTGAAGTTCGCCGAAGAGGCCGTCAGGCTCTATCCGCGTTCACCGCTTGGACATTACTTGCTGGGCCGGTTGTTGCTCGACGTCGGACAGGTGGCGCGCGCCATCGAAGAACTGGAAGTGGCCCGCAACCTCGCGCCGGAAGAGCCGCGCATCCATTTCGCGCTCGCGCGCGCCTATGCGCGCGCAAATCGCAAGGCGGATGCCGAGCGTGCGCGCGAAACTTTCGTGCGTTTGAACAAACAGGCCGAAGAGGCGGCCACGCGCGGGCTGAATCGCGGCGAAGTGATTCAAGAAGAGAAGACCGACTCGACCGCGCCGCGCTGATGAGCGCTGGAGGGCGCGCCCCTTTCGACCGAGGCGCGTGCCTTGTCGAAGAGATGAACTCCACGGTGGACAAACTCAAGTTGAGCGTCACGATCCTGTTCATCGTTGCCGCGGGAGCGTGGTTCGGCGCTCCGCTCTTGACGCGCGGCCAAGGACAGATGCTCTTAACCGAGCCGATCGCTGCTCTCCCGTGGCGTTCCAATAAACCGTTCAAAGAGGCCGGATACGTCGGCAACCAAGCTTGCGCCGAATGCCATGCCACAGAGTTCGACTCTTATCACCGCACCGCGATGGCGCGTGCGCTGCAGCTACCGGCTGACAGCGAGGTTCTGCGGGCGCGGCAGCGATTGACCTTCCGCGTCGGGCCGTACCGTTACGAAATCGTCCGCCGCGGAGAGGAGAGCATCTATACGGTCAGCGACGGAAACAAGGTGATTTCGGTTCCGATACGCTACTCGTTCGGTCAAGGCAAGGCCGGGCAGACGTACATCCTGCAGTACAACGGCGCGTTCTACGAGAGCCGCGTCAGTTACTACCGCGAGATAGACGGCTTAGATTTCACCATTGGCTACCCGCGCACGGTGCCGTCTTCGCTGGAAGATGCTTTGGGGCGCGCCATAAGCATGGACGAGGCGCGCAGTTGTTTCGGTTGTCATGCGACGGCAGCGGTAGCGGGCAGGAGCCTGCAACTAGAAAACTTGATGCCGGGCGTCGGTTGCGAAGCTTGTCACGGGCCGGGACGCGATCACATCACCGCTGCCGAGGCCGGACGGTTCAACGACTTACGGATCTTCAACCCGAAGCGTCTGAGCGCTGATGCGCTGACGCAGGAGTTCTGTGGTTCGTGTCACCGCAGCGCCGAGGATGTCCTGTCGCTGCCACAACAGGGTGGCATCAACAACGTGCGCTTTCAACCGTACCGTATCTTCACGAGCCGCGGTCACGATCCGAACGACCCGCGGTTGAGTTGCACGGCTTGTCACAATCCGCACGAGCACTTGCGCCAAGATACCGCCTTTTATGACGCGCGCTGCACCGTCTGTCACCGTTCGATGGCGAGTCTGCGTTCGCCTGCCCTCGCCAAGACGGAGTCAGCGCAAGGGCGCACGGCCAAAGCTTGCCCGGTGAAGGCGCAAGATTGCGTAAGCTGCCACATGCCCAAGGTGGAGATCCCGGGCGCGCACTTCAAGTTCACAGATCACCGCATGCGCATCGCCAGAGAGGGCGAGCCGTTTCCGAACTGATTGAGGGCCAGCGGTCGCCCGTGCAGTCATGCTTTGTCCTGCGTCGAAGCGCGGTTCCCGTGTGACGCTCACTCATCGCTCGACGGTGAAGGCCGTTCAGCGCACCTCGAAGCGCGCCGTGCGGCTGGCTCGGGCCGCCTCCGCAAGGAGCGACGCGCGAAGTTCGTACCGACCCGGAGCGAGCTTCTCGATCGGGATAGCCGAAGCGTATTGGATGCGCCCTTGCGCGTCGGGCGCCGGTAGTTCCACAGTGGCGCGTCCGACGGGGCGCCCGCCCTGCAGAATCTCGACGAGCAATTTCGGCGTCGGTCCGTTGCGCGGGACGTAGGCCGTCAGAAAGAAAGCGAGTTGCTTGGTCGTGCTTTTGCTCACCGGTTCGCCCAGATTCGGGTAGAGAACAACCTCGCCGTAATGAAAAGGCGTCTTGCGTCCGTTGTCCTGGGGCGAGAGGCGCTCGGCCCGTTTGAGAATGGCGAGGCTGCTCAAGCGAGGCTGGTCGGCAGATTGATCGACGACTTCTACCCCCGTGCTCTCGACGCTCGCCCGCCCCGAGAGCGCGTCGTAGGCCGCGACGCTGACCGTGTAGCGTCCTGGCGGCAACTCCGCTTCGCGGTAGAAGAGGATTTCGCCGCTTTTGGCGCGGTCGAGTCTTTCCACCGGTCCGGTCAGCACGTACTGATTGCTCAACTTGCGCACGACGCGCAACGAGTCGTCCTTGATGAGGGCGACGACGACGAAATCGGTCTGGTAGATCTTCTTCTCCGTGTTGGTCGCGTAGGTGATCGCTTCGGGCGGAACCTCGACCACCACCGACACCATGCCGGGCCGATCAGTTTCCGGGAAGTTGAAACCGCCGAGGTGCAGCGGAAAGGCGTTGGCGCGATGCGCGCCGCTCAAAAGCGCCAAGGCCGGAGCTTCGTAGGCGAGCACGGGCGACGCGATGGTCGCGTTGATCGCGTAGTAACCTCGACGCGTTTGCACCTCGAGATCGGAGCGGTTCAGCTTGACAGCGATCTGCCGAAACTTTCCGTCGTAGTTGGTGTTCTTCGGCACGTAGGTCAACACGTAGTAAGCGTGCAGGTCTTGATCGACTTCGCGCAAGCGTGAGCCGATATCGTTGGTGCCGAAGATGAGCCGTCCGCCGGTTGACTCGGCCAATTGACTCAAGCCGGCGTGAGGGTCGAGACGAAGCAGGTCTTCATTGCGTTCGAGAAGGCGCGTCATCGGCTGGCCTGACGTGTCCTCGCGTCCGGTGGATGCTTGATTGATGCGGCGCGCTCCGAGCGCTTGCAACTCGCGCTGTGTCTCGGCCGTGGTGCTCTCGATGCGTAGACCGGCGGCATCCACGGCGTAGATGCTGACGTTGGCGCGGTTGGCGTTGGCGATGACGGATCGGAATTCGGCTTCGACGTTGGGCGGAATCGCTACCCCTTCCGAGAAGAAGATGATGGCCTTGCGACCGGCAAGCCGCCCTAAAGCGTTGACCACGGCGAGCAGCGCGTTGGTCGTCGCATATCCCTGTTGGTCGCGTTCAAGTCTTTCGAACGTTTCGAGGATGCGCGTTTGCATCTCGGCGATGCGTTGCTCGGCAGCGTTCGCCCCGAGCGCCGAAGCGGCTGCGCTCACGGCCCCGGCGTTGCCCGGACCAGCGCCAGCAATGGTCGTTTGAGCATTGGCGATGTTGCCAGCGCTGGCCGCCTGTTGCGCAACGAGGTCGCGCGCTTGCGCCGCGTTGGAGGCGTAGGTCGAAGAAGCGCGTGCGGCCAGTGCATTGAGCGCTTGGCGGACGAGGCGAGCGTCGCGCGTGAAGGTCTGCACCGTATGGAGTCGCTGATCGATGGCGAAGACGGCGACGAAGTCCGGAGTG
>CAKZOF010000203.1 GCA_937135995.1 uncultured Pyrinomonas sp. | reverse complement strand
CACGAAAAGATCGATGATCTCTGTCAAATCGCGCCTGAGCGTCGACTCCCCACCCGACAACCACAGGTCGGAGATCGGCGGAGCGGTGCGCGCCACTTTCTCTATCTGCGCGAAGGTGAGGTCGCCGGGCCGGTTCAGCTCACGCCAGTAGAAACAGGTTTCGCAGCGCGCGTTGCAACGCGAAGTGACGAAGAAGATGAGCGTATCGAGCCGGCGCGCACGCTTGCTCGAACGAACAAGTTGAACCAATTGCTGCGCTTTGCGAAACATGATCTTCATTCAGCCAAGCCCGGCACGGCGACGGACGCCCGAACGCCGACTGGCCTTGCACGCTGTCGAACCCGTCCGCGCGAGCTCTGCCCCTGCCAGGCTTGCACGACGCGCATACTTGCACAACGATCGCGTCCGCCCGATCCGATCAACCTCGCTCCTGCACGGGCCTGCTGATGATGACAGTTTCCGCAGGCGATTTCAATTCGTATTCGATGCCGCGCCAGACCAAACGGCGCGACCAAGCCGCGCAGATCGCGTTTGCGAGGAACAGGGCTGAAGTTAACGGCCAGAGCAAAAGATGCACCCACACGCTTCGCTTGGAGAGCCGCACCGTGGCGAGCGCCATCCGTGCGGCGCGCAAACGAAGCCATGCTTTGGCCGCGCCCAACGCGAAGACGCTCACGCCGATCATCAAGGGCGCGATGAACGAAGCACCGCGCGCGGCGCACGACGCCGCGAGGACGAAACTGCCGAAGAAGACCACGACGAAAAGCAGATTGCCAACGAGCGCCAACCGCCACAGGTGCGGCGCGTAAACACGCGTGATCTTCATCTGTCGCGTCGTGAACTCCAGCAACCCTCGCCACGAACAATCTTCGTAAGACGGGATAAGGCAGGCAGGAACGAAGCGTACGCCGAACCCGGCATGGTGCAACGCGCGCGTCATGGCAAAGTCATCCGAGGCGGCGCTACGCCAGTACGCAGCAACGGCGGCGCGCTCGAAGGTTGTGCGGCGGATGGCCATCGAGCCGCCCCAGCAAAAGTTCCGCCGGACGTTGGCGCCGAGAGCCGAAGCGACCGATGCGTTCCAGAGGGCGCGAAGCTCCGAAGCGAGATTCCCTCGCACAGGCACGAACCAACGATAACCGGTGGTCGCGCCCGTCGCTTGGTCGGCAAGCGGCGCAACGAGCGCGCGCAACCAGTCGGCGGACGGGCGCGCATCGGTATCGACGAAGACAAAGACCTCGCTCTTCGGATCCGCTGCCTTCACAGCGACCAGCAAATTGTGCACTTTCTGCCCGCACCTTTCGGCTGGTCCGGCGACCACGATACGCGCGCGCGGAGGGGGCCACGTTTGCGTCGCTTCTTGTTGCAAGCGTTCTGCGCTTTCGCGTTGACCGTCTCCCGCCGCGCACGCCTGAACCGCCCGTTGACCCGCCGCAGAGGCTTGAATCAACGCGCGCGCCACAGCCAAGGCCGGATCGCGCGCATCGTCCGCGACGAAGATCAATTCGTAGTCCGGATAGTTTTGCTGAAAGAGCGCGCCGAGGTTGTCGCGCAATCCGTGGTCCAGTCCGCGACACGGCACGATAACCGAAGCAAACGGCGCGTAGGCTCCGCTTCGGCGCTTTATTTCGCTTCGCACGTAGGCGAGAAAGCGCCTGCCGCCGATCAGCGACATAATGCCCTGCCAGATGACGATGGTGGCGAGAAAGTAGAAGACGGACATGATCGGCGCTCGGTCATGCCAGGGTGTTGATTTGTGGGCGCGAGAACCGTCGTTCTCGCCCAAAGTTTCGGCGAAAGGCACCGTGACTCCGGGCGCAGCGCTTTGTCGGTCGAGCCGGGCGAGAAGCGCCGCGTCGGACCGAGCGTAGAAAGCAGGCGTCCGCCCGTCCGAAGCTCAACGCGAGACGAGCGTCGCTTCCCGGTCGGGTTCCGCCGTCTCGTGCGCGGTGTTTACCGTGATGCGATGGTCGCAATCTTCACGCGAGCAGCGCCGCACCGTTCCTTCTTTCTTGGTCGTCTTCTCGAGCAAAAAGGGCGCGCCGCATTTCGGGCACGGTTCAGGCACGGGCTTGTCCCAAAAGACAACCGAGCAAGTCGGATATTCCGAACAGCCGTAGAAGACCTTGCCTCGCTTGGAGCGCTTGACCACGATCTCACCGCGACACCCGGCGCGCGGACAAGCAACGCCTGTGGTTTCGCGCTTGACGTACTTGCACTCCGGGTAGTTCGAGCAAGCGACGAACTGCCCGTAACGACCTTGCCGCAGGACGAGCGGTGCGCCGTCAACCGGGCACTTTTCTGCGAGTGGCACCGGGGCCGGCGCGACGACGCCCGTTTTGCTGATCTTGCGAATGTTGCGGCACTCCGGATATCCCGTGCAACCGAGAAACGGACCGTAGCGCCCGCGCTTGAGCGTCATCGGCCGCCCGCACAACTCGCACGTTTCTTCTTCGATGGCGTCGGTCTCTTCGCTCTCTTCGCCCGCCCGCACGATCTCGCGTGTCGTGCGGCACTCAGGGTAGTTCGAACAAGCCAAGAATTGACCGAACCGGCCCAGCTTGATGACCATCGGCGCGCCACATTTTTCGCAGACCTCGTCGGTCGGGATCGCCTGCCGTTTGGCCTGCTTCATCTGTTTTTCGGCGCGTTGTAGATCGCGCTCGAACTTGCTGTAGAAATCGCGCAGGGCTTCGGTCCAGCGCCGCTTGCCTTCTTCGATCTCGTCCAGTTCCTCTTCCATGCGCGCTGTGTAGGATTCATTGAACAGGTCGTCGAAGTTCGCGACGAGAAGATCGTTGACCGTCACGCCGAGCGGCGTCGGATGGAAGCGTCCGTCGATCTTCTCGACGTAATCGCGCTCCTGAATCGTGGACATGATCGTCGCATAGGTCGAAGGCCGCCCGATGCCTTTCTCTTCGAGGGCTTTGACCAGCGTCGCTTCCGTGTAACGCGGCGGTGGTTCGGTCCAGTGCTGTTCGGGCGTGATCGAGTTCAATTTTAGTTCCTCGCCACGCTCGACGGGCGGCAGCGCGCGTGCGGCTTCTTCGTCTTCGTCCGACTTTTCGTCGCGCCCTTCTTCGTAAACGCGCAGGAAGCCGTCGAATTTCTGAACCGATCCGGTCGCACGGAACAGAAAGCGTCCGGCCTCGATCTCGATGGTCGTCTGATCGTACACGGCCGGCGTCATCTGCGAGGCGACGAAGCGTTGCCAGATCAAGCGGTAGAGCTTCAGTTCGTCGCGGCTCAAGAATTTCGCCACCGATTCCGGCGTCCGCTCGACTTCGGTCGGGCGGATCGCTTCGTGCGCGTCCTGCGCCTCCTTTTTCGAGCGGTAGTAGTTCGGTTTGTCCGGCAAGTACGCCTTGCCGTACTGCGCGCTGATCAGCGCGCGCACCTCTTGCAGAGCGGCTTCGGAGACGCGCGTCGAGTCGGTGCGCATGTACGTGATCAAGCCGACCGAACCTTCTTCGCCGAGTTCGATGCCTTCGTAAAGGCGCTGCGCGATCTGCATCGTCTTTTTGACCGGGAAGCCGAGCTTGCGCGAAGCCTCTTGTTGGAGTTTCGAGGTCGTAAACGGCGGCACGGGATTGCGCCGACGCTCTTTGGTCGAAACATCGGCGACGATGAACCGCTCGCGCTCGGCCTCGGCGACGAGCGCACGCGCTTGTTCTTCCGTTTTGATGTGCAGCTCGTTCTTCTTCGCCTCCGCGTCGAAGCCGCTCGTCTTGACAGTTTTGTCAGCGACTTTGACGAGCCGCGCATCGAACGGCGGCGGGAGCTTGGCGGCGAGGTTGGCCGTGATGGTCCAGTATTCGGTTTTGACGAAGTTTTCGATCTCGCGCTCGCGCTCGACGATCATGCGCAAGGCGACCGATTGCACGCGACCGGCGCTCAACCGTCCGCCGATGGTGCGGCACAACAGGGGCGAGACCTTGTACCCGACCAAACGGTCGAGCACGCGTCGCGCCTGTTGTGCATCGACGAGATTCTGATCGATGTTGGTCGGATGGCGGAAAGCCTCCTCCACTGCGCGTTTGGTGATCTCGTTGAAGCGCACGCGGTAGTAGGGCTTGCGCGGTCGTTTCGGCACGATCTCTTCGGCCAAGTGTTGGCAGATGGCTTCGCCCTCGCGGTCGGGATCGGCGGCCAAATAGATCGCCTCGGAATCCTTGGCCGCTTGTTTCAGTTCGGCGATGATCTTCTTGTTGTTACGCTTCTTAGCGTCCGGGATGATTTCGTACGTCGGCTTGAAATCATGCTCGACATCGACGCCAAGCCCTTTGGTCGGCAAGTCCTTGATGTGGCCGAGCGAGGCCATGACGCGAAAATCGCGCCCCAAGTACTTACCGATCGTCTTGGCTTTGGCCGGGGATTCAACGATGACTAAATTCTTCGCCATAAGACTTTCGTCGTGATTTAAAATCTCAAAGGGTTGAACCGTTCGAAAAACTCTCTCGCCGTTTTGCGACTTCGAGTTAGATGCAGCAGCGTCGGTCTTCAATGCCTAGCGAAACCACGCGCCTCTTTTCAGGCGGGCGAAAACTCAAGGCGTCCTTCGGCTCTTTGAGCATAACGGTTGCTGATTACAACTTTCTCACGAAACATTTACCGGGAAGCTGCCTGACGAGATCGCGCAACTCCAAATTGAGCAGCGCCGCGTTCAAGGCGGAAAAATCGAGCGCGCTCGATTGCGCCAGCGCGTCGATATGCACCGGGGCGTCGGGCGAAAGCAACGCGAGCACGGCGCGTTCGGCCTCGTCTAGATCGTTCGGCGTAAGCGCTAGCTGCGCGTCGTGACGGCGCTTTTTTCTGCCTTCTGCGGGCGGCAACAATCGACTCGCGATTTCGGGTGGGAGTTCGCTCGCCACGTCCTGCCAACTCTGGACCAGTTTGGCCCCCGCGCTCTTGATCAGATAGTTCGCGCCGAAAGAGTTGCGCGACGTAATGTTGCCCGGGACAGCGAACACCTCGCGCCCTTGTTCGAGCGCCAACCGCGCCGTGATCAACGAGCCGCTGTTTTCTGCCGCTTCCACGACGAGCACGCCCAAGCTCAAGCCGCTGATGATCCTGTTGCGATACGGGAAGTTCTGTCCGATAGGTGGCGTGCCGAGCGGAAACTCTGAGACGATGCAGCCACCTTTGTTCAATATCTCATCCGCGAGCTTGCGGTGCTCGCGCGGATAAACATCGTCTATGCCGGTGCCGAGAACGGCCACCGTCCGCCCATCGGCTTCGAGCGCGCCGCGATGCGACGCGGCGTCGATGCCGCGCGCCAACCCCGAAACGATGACCACGCCACGTGCAGCCAAGTCGCGCGCCAACATGGTCGCGGCGTTCTGCCCGTAGGTCGAGCAGCGACGCGAGCCGACCATGGCGATGGACGGGCCGTCCAAACACTCGCGCCATGCGCCGCGAACGTAGAGGACGAGCGGCGGATCGTGAATCTCACGAAGCAAGGCCGGATACGCGCCATCGTCGAGCACGAGGATGTCGCCGCCGAGCGAGCGTACGCGCTCGATTTCGAGTTCCGCCCGTTGGTGCTGGTCGCGCGCGACGATGCTGGCAACGGTCTCTTCCGGCAGGCGCAGGCGTTCGAGTTCGCTTCGCGGCGCATCGAACACGGCGCTTGCCGCGCCGAAGTGTTCGAGCAACCGCGCGGCGATGCGCGGGCCGACGCCGGGCGTCATGTTGAGCGCGATCCAGTCACGCATGGCACCTGCCTAGAGTCTCGACGAGACGAAGACGCGCGACGGCGGGCCGCGTGCCCGTTGCGGCTCCCGCCGCTGCGCGCGTGAAACCTCGCTGGCGGAGGCGTGTAGGAATCGAACCTACCCGAGCCTGCTTCCAGCGCAAGCTCGCCGACGGTTTTGAAGACCGCGCCGTTCACCAGAACGGATGCGCCTCCGGCAAATGGTAGAAGCTACGCGCCGCCGATGCGCCTGTCAAGCTTGCCTGCGCGCCGCGCTCTTCGACGCCGGTCCCACGTTACGTACAAAATTGCGCAAGCGTTGGGGTTAAACTTTCGTCGGGATGCCGGACACAACTCGCTTGCGCGCGGTCGCATTCCGGCGCTTCTCGGTGCGCTGAACGCGCCGAGACAGGGTATCGGCAGCGAATGAGCGCGCTTGGCGCACGAGGCGTTCGCGGGCCGACGGCGACGCTTGAGCGAAAAATGTTTTTCTGTCATGATCCTTCGGCAAGCTTCAATACGGCACTCTTTTCGATCTTTTTGCAGAGATATCCGACTTCAAGGAGTGAAGATATGGCGGAAGCGAAAGTTCAAGGGACGGCCGAAGAGCGCGGGCAACTGGTTCGGTACCGCGTGCAGGACGGCATCGCGTTGCTCACGCTCAACGATCCACCAGCCAACACCTACACCTACGAGATGATGCAAGAACTCGACCGGGCCATCCTCGATGCGCGCATGGACGATGGAGTTTACGTCATCGTCATCACCGGCCACGGCGACAAATTCTTCTCGGCAGGGGCCAATATCCGCATGTTGGCCGAGGTGACGCCGAACTTCAAATACTTCTTCTGTCTCCACGCCAACGAAACGCTCTCGCGCTTGGAGCAGACGCCCAAACTCGTCATCGCAGCGCTCAATGGGCACACCGTCGGCGGCGGGCTAGAGATCGCCATGGCCGCCGATGTACGCATCGCGCGCAAGGGCGCGGGCAAACTCGGGCTGCCTGAGATTTCGCTCGGCGTGCTCCCCGGCACGGGCGGCACGCAGCGCTTGGCGCGACTGGTGGGCAAATCGCGCGCCATCGAGCTGATGACCACGGGCGAACTGTTCGACTTCGAGCGCGGGCTCGAACTCGGCATCATCAATCACATCTTCGAAGCCGAGAACAACGACAAGTTTATGGAGCAGGTCATCGACTACGCGCGGCAGTTCACGCCGCCGAACAAGGCCGCGCGCGCCGTCGGGCGCATCAAACGAAGCGTTCAATCTGGCGCGGAGATCCCGTTCGAGTACGCTTTGGCTTTGGAGCGCGAACTGCAACAACAGCTCTTCATGAGCGAAGACGCCAAAGAGGGCTTGACCGCCTACGTCGAAAAGCGCAAACCGCACTTCAAAGGTCAATGAGGAGGAGAGCCGAAGTTCGCCGCGAACGCCGGGCGGTGCGAGTCGCTTGACGCTCGCGGATCGAAGGCGCAAAGGGCGATGAATTCGCCCCCGAGATGGCAAATCGCGCCTGACCTGTCGTCTGAACCGAACACCTGAACGAACAGCGGAGGAGATAGACTCCGCTGTTCGTCACCTTTTGCTAGCGCCATGTTCGAGCACATCAAAATCTCCTGCGAATCGGGCATCGTCACCGTGACGCTCGACCGGCCCGAACGGTTGAACGCTTTTGCCGGGCACATGCGGCGCGATCTGGCGGAGATCTTGGAGCGCGCCGGAAGCGACCCGCGCGTGCGCGTCGTCGTCATCACCGGCGCGGGCAAGGCGTTCTGCGCCGGTGGCGACGTCGAAGCCATGGCTGAGTTGATGGAGCGTCGCGATACGGAAGAGTTCGCGCGCCTGCTCGGCGCCGGGCGGCGCGTCGTCACGGCGATCCGGCAGATGCCGAAGCCGGTCGTCGCGTCCATTCCCGGTCCGGCCGCCGGCGCCGGCTGCAACCTCGCGCTCGCTTGTGACATACGTCTGGCGGCCCGCTCGGCCACCTTCGCGCAGTCGTTCGTTCGAGTTGGGCTGCATCCGGATTGGGGCGGAACGTACTTTTTGCCGCGCATCGTACCACCCAACATCGCTTGCGAGATGTTTTTTCTCGGCGACCCGATCGGGGCCGAAGAAGCTTGGCGGCTCGGCTTGGTCAACCGCGTCGTCGCCGACGAAGAGCTGGAAGCGGAAACGCGCCGCTGGGCCGAGAGGTTACGCGCTGCGCCTCCGGCGGTGATCGCGGCGGCCAAGCACGCCGTTTATGCGAGCGATCACGCATCGCTGGAACAGATGCTGCAGTATGAACTTGAAGCGCAACTGCGCTGTTTTCAGACGCAGGATGCGCGCGAGGGGGTGCACGCCTTTTTGGCGCGACGCCAACCGCGCTTCACCGGCCATTGAGGCGCTGCCTTGTGCGACGGCGCAAGCGACGCGATGAACTTTCATTTTCCGGAGACGCTCAGCGAAGATCACCAACGGTTGGCGCGCAGCCTCGCACGCTTCGTTGCCGCGGAGATTGAACCGCGCGCAACCGGCATGACCGACTGTGGCGAAGCGGTGAAGCTGCTGGCGCAAGCCGATCTGCTCCGCTACGCCGTCGCGCTGCCCATGCCGCCGCTCGACGTGCGTGCTCTGTGCGTCGTGCGCGAGGCGCTGGCACGTTCGTCGCCGTTTGCCGACTACGCTTTCGCCACACAAGGGCTGGCGTGCTATCCGCTGGCGCTCGCCGCGCCGGACCACATCCGCGACTTCTGGCTGTCGCGCGTCATCGCGGGGCGGTCCGTAGCGGCCATCTCTTGGCCGCGCGGGAAGATGCTCGAGGCGCGCCGTGAAGGCGACGTTTACTTGTTGCAGGGTCTGGCACCGTTCACACTGAACGCGGGCGTGGCCGACTTCTACGTCGTCTTCGCGCGCGACGAACGGGAAGCATTGCTGGCTTTGGTCATCGGCGCGCGCATGGCCGGTCTCGCCATCGCAGCGAGTCAGCAAGTTGAAGCAGGTTACCCCGTAGCCGACGTCGCATTCGACGGGTTGCGCGCTCCGGTCGAAGAGTTGATCGGGCAACCGGGCGATGGCGAACGCTTGGTGCTCGCCACGGCGAATGCTTTCCGCTTGAGTCACGCGGCAGCGGCGTGCGGCATGGCCGCGCGCGCGCTCGTCGAGGCACGCAGCGCGCTCGAAGACCGTGCAGGGAGACTGGAGGCGGAATTGCGTGCCGCACGCCTTCTGCTCTACGAAACTGCGTACCAGCACGACACTAAACCGGAAGAGGCCGCGCTGGACCAGCCTGCGACGCGATTCGTCCTCGACGTTGCGCATCGCGTCGTGGTCGAAGCGACTGCCGCTGACATCCGATCGCTGGCCGCCGCGCACGCCATCGCGAGGATGAGGCGCGGACTCTTCGCCCTGCGTTTGTTGATGTGACGCTCGTTTTCTTCGCGCGGAGAACAGATCTCACCTCGCACGCCGTTTGCGATGCTAGTTCGCGTTGGCGCTCTTCAGCGCCACAGACGTTTGACACAACCGAGCGACGAACAGCGCTTCCGCCCCTACGCGCGCGCCCGTTTTTGGTGTAAAGTCGGATCGAGCCGTCGCGCGAAACTGCTGACGGGGATGAAGTCCATGGACGATCTTCTTCATTGGCGAAGCGAATTTCCCATTCTCGAACGCACGGTCTATCTCGTCTCCCATAGCCTCGGCGCGATGCCGCGCGCTACGCGCGACCGCTTGCAAGAGTATGCGGACGTGTGGGCAACGCGCGGCGTGCGCGCGTGGGCTGAAGGCTGGTGGGAGATGCCGCGCACGGTGGGCGACGAAGTGGGACGGATCATCGGCGCTCCGCCCGGCACGGTGGTCATGCACCAGAACGTATCGATCTGCCAATCGATCATCCTCTCGTGCTTCGAGCCGCAAGGGCGGCGCAACAAGATCGTCTATTCGGAACTCGAATTCCCCTCGGTGATGTACGTTTACGAAGCGCACGCGCGCACCGGGCGATATCGCGTCGTGCGCGTTCCATCCGACGATGGCATCACCGTACCGCTCGAACGGATGCTCGAAGCGATTGATGAGGAAACGCTGCTCGTGCCCATCTCGCACGTCCTTTTCAAAAGCTCTTTTCTTCAGGACGCGCGCGCCATCACACGCCGCGCTCACGAAGTGGGCGCCGTCGTCGTCCTCGACACGTACCAATCCGCTGGCTCCATTCCATTCAGCGTCGAGGAACTGGATGTCGATTTCGCCACGGGCGGCTCGGTCAAATGGCTGTGCGGTGGACCAGGTGCGGCCTACCTCTACGTTCACCCGCGCTGGCACGAGTTGGAACCCAAGGTCACGGGCTGGATGGCGCACGCCGAACCGTTCGCGTTTGAGCCACCGCCGATGCGCTATGCTTGCGGGATCGAACGCTTTCTTCACGGCTCGCCATCGATTCCAGCCCTCTACGCAGCGCGCACGGGCTACGAAATCATCAACCGTGTGGGCGTCGCCAACATCCGCAAGAAGAGCGAGCGCCAAACGGAGCTTTTGATCCGCTTGGCCGAAGAAGCTGGGTTCAGAATCAACACGCCGCGCCAGTGCGAAGAGCGTGGCGGCACCGTGACCATCGACGTCGAACACGGCGCTGCAGTCGCGCGCGAACTCATCCGCCGCGAAATCCTCGTCGATTACAGACCGGGAGCCGGTGTTCGCCTGTCGCCGCACTTCTACACCAAAGACGAGGAACTGGAGATCGCCATTCGCGAGATGCGGCGTATCTTGGAAACGCGCGCTTACGCTCGAGACGTCGCCGGAACGGCCTTTTGAGAGCACACGCGCGGAGGAAGGGCTAGCAAAAAAGATGGCGAAGTCCAGCGGCAAACAGAGCGCGAACATCGACCGGCGAAGCGGCGACGCAACGAACGCGAAGGAGCCGCGCGACGACTACGGCCGCGACGCGCCTCTGTCGTACAACAAATATCTGCGTGTGCCCGATCTCATCCAGCTTCAAATCTGTCTCTCCGAACCGGCGCATCACGATGAACTGCTGTTTATTACCGTTCACCAAACCTACGAGCTATGGTTCAAGCAGATCCTCCACGAATTGGACGCCGCCGCTCGACAGATCGAAGAGGATCGCGTCTTCGCCGCTGTGCGCGCGCTGCGCCGCGTCGCTGAGATCGAAAAGATTCTGGTCGCGCAGCTTCACGTTCTCGAAACGATGACGCCGCTCAACTTCCTCGAATTCCGCGACCGCTTGAAGCCGGCCAGCGGTTTTCAATCCATGCAGTTTCGCGAAATAGAGTTCGTTTCGGGACTCAAGGACCGAGGGTTGCTCGCCTGTTTCAAAGAAGATGATTTCGCGCTCGCACGGCTCGGCGCGCGGCTCGAAGCGCCCACGCTCGGCGAACTCTTCTTCGCGCTTCTTGGCCGCCGCGGGCTGAACGCGCCGCTGGACGATCCGTCGCTCGATGAGACGACGCGCCAACAAAGGTATCGGCATCGTGTGCAGGCCGTGGTCGAACTTCTCACGCATCACGAACGGTTCCCGGCCGAGTTCATGCTGGCCGAGGGTTTGATCGAGCACGACGAACTGTTCCAACTCTGGCGCGCGCACCACGTCCGCATGGTCGAGCGTATGGTCGGAACCAAGCGCGGCACGGGTGGATCCGAGGGAGTCAATTACCTGCGCACGACGCTAGACCAGAAGTTCTTTCCCGAACTATGGGAAGCGCGCACGCACCTGTCGCTTGATCACGCGGGACAAGGCTGTCCGTTCCACCCAACCGCCGAACGACGCGACCTTTAGAACTCATCTCGGTGAAAGCTTCTTCGGCGGAGCCGGAAGGCGCGCTGCAGAGGCTCTGGCAGACCAGAACGCATGCCATCCGAACCGAACATGCCTTTTTCGACGGAGATAGAGATTCGTTTCGGCGACACGGACCCGGCGGGGATCGTCTACTCGCCCGTGATCTTCCACTACCTGCACATCGCGCTCGAAGAGTTCTTCACCGCGCGCTGCGGCACGAGCTACGCGGATCTCGTTCAACGCGAGCGTCTCGGTTTTCCGAGCGTCAACGTGCGCGCTGAATTCTTGCGCCCGCTCGTCTACGGAGATCGCGCGCGCGTGCAAGTCGCCCTCGTGCGCCTCGGGCGCTCGTCGCTGGCTCTGTCATACACCATCGAGCGCGCGAGCGACCGGCAAACGGCGGTGCACGCTGAAGTGGTCCACGTCTGCATGGATCTGGACGCGCGGCGCGCCGTTCCGATTCCGGACCGCTATCGCGCCGCACTCGAAAAGGAACCTTGAAACCGACCGCGCTCGCATCCTCGCGAGCAAGAAAGCGCCCGGTTCTCACGCTGGTCCTCTTACCATCACGGCCCATCTTCCGCTGTCGGATTTTTTTGGAAAGCGAGCCGAGTTGCGAGTTTCTTTCGAGGTGAAAGTGGAAAGGGAGTCATAGCAAAGAGCGTCTTTGCTCGCAACGATGGCCCTTCGCGCCCTTGATGTCCCATCGTCGCGGACGACTTCCGGGAGAAAGAGTTCAAGCGCAAGGCTCGCCGGTGCATCGCTCGACAGGGCGAAGCGCGCACGAGTTGAGGATCGTGGCGTCTTCGCGCTCTCGAAGCTGGCGGCTCAGTGCGTTCAAAATTCGAGACCAGAAGAACGGAGGACTCAAGATCGTGAGGTTCATACGCTTTTCTCTGCTCGTCCCGACCCTGATGCTTCTCGTGGCGAGCGCAGCTTCGGCCGACACGCTGACCTTCATCCCCAATCCCGCTGATCTGGGAGATCTGGACCACCACTACGTCTACACGTGGCGCATCGACAACGTGAACCTGAACGGACAAGTGGTCACGGGCGCGACGCTGCGCATCAACAACATCCGCAATTGGGACAACAACCCCAATATGCTCTTCATCTACCTCTTGGACACGGCCAAGGGAAGCGGCGTGAGATCTTTCGTTGATGATCCGAGCTTCAGCGCGCCAGTCACCGACATCACCGACGACTTCGCCAACACACGCTACCACAACAACAGCAACTGGTTGCTCGCTGCCGGCACGAGCATGACCAAATTGACCCAGCAGTCCTTCCTGAAGGACTACAATCCGAGCGTTCCCGGCAACCAGGGAACCAACTTCGTCTACGTCTTCACCACATCACAGTTACAGGCGCTGCAGAACTACATCCTCAACGGAAACAACTTCGCCCTCGGCTTCGATTCTGATTGCCACTATTTCAATGATGGCGTCAGCCTGACGATCGAAACGCGACCCGTGCCTGAACCGACAACGCTGGCGCTGCTGGGTAGCGGTCTTGCTGGCCTGTACTTGCGCCGCCGCCGCCGAATGAGCTGAACGTTGCTCCCGCACGGATGCCGAGAGTTGATATGACTTGAACGAGCTTCGGCACCGTCGCGTCTTTCGTTCGCTGTCCTCGCCGCTGCTGCGCGCAACGGGTGCGCGGTGGCGGTGCTTCTTTTTCATGCCGGAGCGCTGGTGACTTAGGTCAGACGCGACGCAGGAGCTTGTAATCGCGCAAGCGACGGTAGAGCGTCGAGGGTGAAATGCCGAGAAGCTCCGCCGCTTTGCCGCGATGCCAACCGGTCTTTTCGAGCGCGGCGAGTATTTGTTGGCGCTCCACTTCATGAAGCGGAGCAGGAACCACCGGCGTTGGCGGAAGAGACTGGATCGACGTCTGTTTCGCCGCGCCGACCACTTCCGGCGGAAGGTCTTTCACAGTGATACGCCCGTCGTTGGCGAGAATGAGCGCTCGCTCCAAGCAGTTGCGCAACTGACGGACGTTACCGGGCCAGTGGTAACTCTTCAGAGCTTCAAGCGCTTCCTCGGTGAGGAGCGGCGGATTCGATCCGCCCAATTGTTTGAGCAGATGGTGCGCGATGGGTTCGATGTCTTCGCGCCGCTCGCGCAACGGCGGCAAGTGGATTTCGAAACCGTTGATGCGATAGAGCAGATCGGCGCGAAAAGCTCCGTCGCGCACCACTGCGTCGAGGTCGCGATTGGTTGCCGCGACGATACGCACATCGACCTGAACCTTGCGCACACCACCGACGCGATAGAAAGAGCGCGTCTCGATGGCGCGCAGCAGCTTCGATTGCAGCGGTGACGGCAATTCCGTCACTTCGTCGAGAAAGAGCGTGCCGCCGTCGGCCAACTCGAACAGACCCAGTTTGCGGCCTTTGGCACCGGAGAAGGCTCCGGCCTCGTAGCCGAAAAGTTCCGATTCGATCAGTTCCGACGGCAGCGCCGCGCAGTTCAGATCGACGAACGAGCCGTCGCGGCGCGGGCTCAAGCGGTGAATCTCGTGTGCGATGAGTTCCTTGCCTGTACCCGATTCGCCCGTGATCAAGACGGAGACGTCCGACTGCGCGACCCGTTTGACGAGGCGCAAACATTCGCGCATGGCGTCCGAAGCGTGGACGATCTGCGGAGCTTCCGTTTGCCGGGCCAGTTGGGCGCGCAGCCGCTGATTATCCACGCGCAGATGGCGCTTCTCCGCTGCCTGCCTGACGAGCGCGTCCAGCTCAACGATGCGGTACGGTTTGGTCAGGTAATCGTATGCGCCGAGCTTCATCGCTTCGACGGCCGTTTCAACCGTCGCGTAGCCGGTCAACATGATGACTTCCGGCGGGTTGGGCCGCTCGCGCACACGCCGCAAAAGTTCCATGCCGTTCATGCGCGGCATGTTGATGTCACACAAAAGCACGTCGAACGCTTCTTCTTCAAGCGCCTTGAGCGCCGCTTCGCCGTCGGGCACGGTGCGCACCTCATGCCCCATTCGTTCGAGTTCTTTTTGCAAGACGAGGCGCAGATTCGCTTCGTCTTCCGCCACGAGCAATCGAGATTTCTGCATAACTTTCGAGACCGTCGGCCAGATGGTTTCCGGGGGCAGGCTGCCGAAGCGTGGTCACGAAGCGGCGCTTCGTGACCGAGCTGTGACAGTTTACCACAAAACGCTTTGGCGCATCACTTCTTTCGAGGCGAGTTTGAACTGAAGACGAGCGGAGCATGACAACAGGAAAAGCCACGCAACCACGGCACTGCGCCAGCGACGCCGTGACAAAGGCAAGTCGGGCACAGCAACGGGAAACAGCGATTACTCCGTTCTTTTCGAGACAGTCCAAGGATGAAGAGCCAAAAGCGGGATGGATATGGTAACAGAAAGACCGCAAAAGCAGCTTCAGACGAGAAGGCGCGCGCTCGTCGCGCGTTGCCTCTGGGGGAAGCAGAAGCTCTAAGTCTCGGCAAGCGCAGGCAGACTGATCGTGAAGGTCGTTCCCTTGCCGACGCTTGACTCCACGCTGATGCGACCGCCGTGGTCGGTGACGATGCCATAACAGACGGCGAGACCCAAACCTGTGCCGCGTCCGACCTCTTTGGTCGTGAAGAACGGATCGAAGATCTTCGGTAGCGTCTCCGGCGGAATGCCGACACCGGTATCGCTCACCTCGATGATGACCTGCCCTCGTTCGTGACGCGCCGACAGGCGCAACACGCCGCCTTCAGGCATGGCATCAACGGCGTTGGTGGCGAGCGCGATGATCGCTTGCTGCAACTGCCCTTGATCGGCGGAGACCGGAGGCAGGCCCTTTTCCGTCTCCACGCGGATCTCGATGTGCGCGTTGCGCTGCTGGTGCGCCACCAGACGAGCCGCCGAGGCGATGACGGAAGCGACCGAGACAGGGGCGCGTTCGCCCGAACGCGCGCGACTGAAATCGAGCAGTCCGTTGGTGATCGCCTTGCAACGAAACGCCTCGCTGCGAATCAAGCCGAGATACTCGCGCAGATCTTCGAGGTTGTCGGCGTCACCGAAAGCGCCCTCTGCCACGCGCGCTTCGAGTGCTTCGGCGCAAGCCGAGATCGTCGCCAGTGGATTGTTTATTTCGTGGACCACGCCAGCGGCCAACCGACCGACGGCGGCCAGCTTTTCGGCGCGCGCGACGGCGCGGCTTGCTTCGACGCGTGCGGTGACATCCTCGCCAATGGCGATCACGTGCGAGATCTCGTCGCCCTCAACGCGCATCGGGATCTTGCTGACCAGCCAGTGGCGCTTGGTCCCATCGGGCGACACGGCCTCTTGCTCGACGCGGACGATCTCGCCGGTTTCGAAGACGTGTTTGAACTCGCGTTCCAAAACTTCGCGCGGCTGTTTGGTCAAGACTTCGAAGATGGTCTTCCCCAACGCTTCTTCGCGCGGAACGCCCTGTCCGCCCAACTCGCGCGTTCGATTCCACGCGACGATCCGCAGCTCGCGATCCACGACGTAGAGCGAAACGGGCAGGTTGTCGATGATCGCTTCGGTGAAACGGCGCTGCGCTTCGATCTCGGCGGTTCGGGCGGCGACCTCTTTTGCCAGATCAGCCGAAGAGCGCTGCGCGGCGGCGTAAAGCGTGGCGATGTGCAGCGCCAGCGCAGCGAACTGTGCGGCGGCTTCCACCAGCCGCGTTTCGTTGTCGGCTAGCCCTGCTTCGCGATCGAAGGCGATGATGAGCGCCCCCAGTGCCCGGCTGCCAAATCGCAACGGCGTGACGTATTCGATGGCGTGCGCGTTGTCATGGAGAAAAAAGCGTCGTTTATCGGCAAGGCGCAGCGGGGCCGTCGGCGTGCGCGCAAGCCAACGGCGCAGCCGGTCCAAGCGCAGCAACGCTTCGCCGCTGGCAACGCCTTCGCGGTCGAAGACGCAAGCCACTTCGCCTTCCGGCCCAGCGGCGAACGCGGCGCACAAATCGGCACCGGTGCCTTCGTAGGTGGCGCCCGCGACGCGCCGAACGACCTGCTCCGGTTCCAACGCGCAGAGCAGGCCGCGCCCCAGATCGGCGAGGAAGCTCAGTTCGCGATTGGTGCCGACGAGCGCTTGTTCGCGCCGGGCGGCGTCCAAGTGGGCATCGGCGCGCGACACCAGTTCGCGCGCGGCGACCGGTTTGACGAGGTAATCGTTCGCGCCGGCGGCAAAAGCAGCGACCTTCTGCTCTTCGTCGCCGTTTTCAGACAAGATGATGATCGGCGTGCGTCGGGCCATGCTCTGCGCTCGTAACAGACGGCAGAGCGCAAGGCCATCGACGCCTTGAAGCTCTGCCGCGAGGATGATCAAATCGCAACCTTCGCGATGGAAGGACTGCAAGGCAGAAGGCGCATCCGTTGCCACGACGACGCGGTAGCCGCTGCTTTCGAGCGCGCGTTGCAGACGATGGCGCGTGCCCGCCGATTCATCGACGACGAGCACGGTGGCGCGTTCGCTGCGGCGGCTCGACCCGGTTGCCATGCTGCTCCTCGCTCGCCATCGAGGCGCTTGCGCCCCGACGCCGCACGCTTGCCAGCGCCGAAGCCACTGGCTATGTTGGATTGAAAGCGAAGCAACCGCTGCGTGTCAAGGATTTTGTTCGCCTCCTTTCTCCCCCATGCCGAGGCTGCCCTCGTGATCTGGGCGCTCGTCTCGACGGTCGTCAATTCACCGCCGACGAGGCGAGCGAGTTGCCTTCTCCTGCGCCCCCCTTGTTCCCGAGTCGCGCGCGCATGCGCTTGCGCGCGAACTTTGCCGTGTACATCTCTTGGTCGGCAGCGACCAGCAACTCATCGAGTGTTTCGCCGTCGAGACCGAAACTTGCCGCGCCGATGCTCACGCCGACGCGCGCGTGCTCGTTGCCGCGCACGTGGAGCGAAAAATCGAAGATCGTGCGCTCGATGCGCTGCCGCAGGTCGTCGACTTGCTCCGCCGTCAAATCGTGGACCAGCGCGACGAATTCGTCGCCGGCATAGCGGGCCAAAAAGTCGTAGTCGCGCAGTTGCGTTTGCAGGCGGCGGGCTATTTCGCGCAGCAACTGATCGCCGACCTTGTGTCCGAAAGTATCGTTGACCTTTTTGAAATCGTCGAGATCGAGCATGATAAGCTGAAAAGGGCGTCCCGTGCGGCGCGTGCGTGCCGCTTCCTCTTCGAAGCGCATCTGCAAGGCCCGCGTGTTCGGCAATCCCGTGAGCGCATCGGTGAGCGCGTGTGATTCGGCCGCTGCGTGATGCAGCGCATTGGCGAGCGCGTCGGAAGCAAGGCGCGCCACCGTGTCGAGCAAACGGCGATGATCTTCGGTGTAGCGATTCGGCTCCATGGCGTAGATGGCCAGCGCGCCGAGAAGTCGTTCCTCTTTGCAAAGCGGCAAGACCAGGACCGAACGATAGGCCTCGTCCGACTCGAGTTCCAGCCCGGCGAAATCGATCATTGGATCCAACTCGGAGACAGCGATTCTGTTGGCCAGCACAAACCCGATGATGCCCTCGCCCGGTGCCACACATCGCCCGGCGATGGCCGCAGCATTGCGTCCGACGGCGTGCAGCACACGCGCGTAGTTGCACGTTTCATCGTAGACGTAGATGGCGCAAGTGTCGAACGGAACGATGTGTCCGACTTTGTCGGCGATGATGGCGGCCGTATCCTCGACGCGCAAAGACGAGCCGAAGGAACTGGCGATCTCGTAAAGGGCATAGACTTCGCGATGCGCCCGCCGTATCTCGACGAGCGCTGGCAGCGTGTGCTCGTTTCGCGTGCCGATACCGAGTCCGCGCGCTTCGATCTCGGCTTCGAAACGCGGCAGATGCGCGAGGAACACCTCGACGACGCGCGGATCGAAATAGATGCCCGAGTACTGTCGCAAGAAGTCGCACGCCTCGCGGCGCGACTTGCCAGGCCGATACGGCCGATCCTCGCGAAGGGCATCGAAGCAATCGACCACGGCGAGGATGCGCGCCGTGATCGGGATCTGCTCGCCGCGCAAGCCGTCCGGGTGCCCTGTTCCGTTCCAACGTTCGTGATGGTGGCGGATCACAGGCACGACCGGATAAGGGAAACTGATGCTTTCGAGAAGCTGCGCGCCGATGATGGTGTGCGCCTTCATCTTCTCGAACTCAGCCACGGTCAGATCGCCCGGTTTGTTCAAGATGTGATCGGGCACGGCGAGCTTGCCGATGTCGTGCAGCAACGCGCCGGCGCGCAGCGCTTCGATCTCGTCGTCGCGCAGTCCGAGCGCACGTCCGGTGCCGGCAGCGTAGATTTGCACGCGCCGCACGTGGTGATGCGTCATTTGATCTTTGGCATCGATGGCCGCCGCGAGCGATTCGAGCGTCGCTAGATAAAGCTCTTCGAGCGCAGCGGCGCGCTGAGCCGCCATCTCGAACCGTTGACAACAGACCCTATAGGTGGCATAGGTCGCGCCGAAGATCGTCATCGCAAGCGCCGCGTGCGCGCCATCGAAGCGCACGATCAGACCGCCGCACAACATGGCAACGGCGACCACCAACCCCATCAAAATGGTCGACGCGAGCAACAACGAAACGGCACGAACGCGCGTCCGGTCTGTTCTCCCGCTTGCGGCAAAGTCTTTTTTGGCGCTCCGGTCTTTCTGTGAGGCACTGTTCATCATCTCCGATCCAACACGAACAGAATCGGTCTACGGGTTGCGAGGGAGAAAAAGATCCGTCGCCGAGAGCGCGGCGCGGGGCAATGCGCTCGTTCGCCCTCGGCGACGGACGGGGCAAGCGGCAGGCTCATCGAACAAAGGGGCACTCGTGGCCTGCGCGGACAGGGTGAGCACAGCGGATCTGGAAGATGTCGCGTCGCGCGTCTTCGACCTCGATTTGTCAAATCCGTGCGGCTGGTCCGGACCCCGTGCGGTGGGCCCGTGAGCTTCCCAAGTGGAAGCTGCCAGCCGCACCCGTTTGCTAAACAAGCCTCGTGCCAATCGCTGGCGGACGCCATGCCACGCTGTTAACTGTTTTGAAACGCAAGGGTTACCCGCTGCGGTGAAGCCCCATCGAGCGCGGCGCACGAGCGCGCCAGTGGGCAAACTGATCGGTCAAAACGCGACGAGCCGTTCAGAAAGACGCAAAGGGCTTGGCGCGTGAGAGCGCGGTCCCATTCACCACGTTTTTGCCGATACCGGTCCAGCAACGCCGCTCGCGGAGAAACAGCGCGCAAACGAAACAATGGCGATCAAGCAACTCGCGCTAGCCGCGAAGCGAAGCGCGCCAGCGGAATCGGCTCTCGCCCGCAACGAAGGCGATTGGCGTGGACGAGGATTCGCAAATCGGCGTGCTTCGCATTATGATTGTGGCGCTCCGCTGCGAGCGACGTCGCGCTTTGCCAATACCGAAAATCGAGGATGTGAAGATGAAAAAGAGCAGGCTCTTCGTCTCGCTGGTGCTCGTCTTGGCGTGCATGGCGACGGCGTGGGCGCAAAAGGATCGTCTGACGCTCGACCTTTTTCTCGATTGGGAGTATGTTGCCGCGCCGCAACTATCGCCCGACGGACGACAAATCGTCTACACGCGCCGCTGGACAGACAAAATCAACGACAAATACGAAGACGAGATCTGGATCATGAACGTCGATGGAAGCCGCAATCGGTTCCTCGTCAAGGGATCGCAACCGCAGTGGTCACCCGACGGCACGCGCATCGCCTACGTCGCGCCGGGGCAGCCTGCGGGCACGCAAGTGTTCGTCCGATGGATGGACACGGGCGACACCACGCAATTGACCCGCCTCGAACGTTCGCCGTCCAACCTTCGCTGGTCGCCCGACGGCAAGAAGATCGCCTTCAACATGCTCGTTCCGGCGAGCAACGCCTTCAACGTCAAGATGCCGCCCAAACCGAACGGGGCGAAGTGGATCGATCCGCCGCGCGTCATCGATCGTTTGAACTACCGCGCCGACGGCGCCGGATATCGTCCCGAGGGTTTCATACACATCTTCGTCGTCTCAGCCGAAGGCGGCACGCCGCGTCAAGTGACCGATGGTGACTACAATCACGGCGCACCCGAATGGATGCCCGACTCCGACACGCTCATCTTCAGCGGCGTGCGCAAGCCCGATGCCGAGTACCTGCGCAACGGAACCGAAATTTACCGGCTCTCGCTGCGTACGCGCGAAATTCGTCCGCTCACCGATCGCGACGGACCGGACGTTGAACCGACCGTTTCGCCAGATGGACGGTTGATCGCTTACACCGGCTACGACCAAACGGACGACACTTACACGGTCTCAAAGCTCTACTTGATGAATGCCGATGGCGGAAACAAACGCGTCTTGACGCCCGATTTCGATCGTTCGCCCGACGATCTACACTGGGCGGCGGATGGCAGCGGCATCTACTTCACGACGGAAGATCGCGGGACGAACAACCTGTGGTTCGTCTCCGTCAACGGCGGCGCACCGCGCCAGATCACGCGCGGCAATCATCAACTGACCGTTGCGTCCATAGCCAAAGACGGCACGGTCGCGGGCGTGCTCGCCGGACCGCAACAACCGGGTGACGTCGTTGTCTTCAACATCCAACGCCCGGAGATTCGCCGCTTGACGGCGGTCAACGACGACCTGCTTGAAGGGCGCAAGCTCGGCGAGGTCGAAGAGATCTGGTACGACTCGGTTGGCGGCTTCAAGATTCAAGGGTGGATCGTCAAACCACCCGACTTCGATCCGAGCAAAAAGTATCCGCTTATTCTCTACATTCACGGCGGGCCGCATGCGATGTATGGTGTCGGCTTCAACTTCGAGTTTCAAAACCACGCCGCCGAGGGCTACGTCGTGCTCTACACCAATCCGCGCGGTTCGACCGGCTACGGGCAGGCGTTCGGCAATGCCATCAAAAACAACTACCCCGGTGAAGACTACATCGACCTGATGCGCGGCGTCGATGAGGTCATCAAGCGCGGCTACATCGATGAACGCAACCTATTCGTCTGTGGTGGTTCCGGCGGCGGCGTGCTAACGACGTGGATCGTCGGGCACACGGACCGCTTCGCGGCGGCGGTGGCGATGAAACCAGTGGTCAATTGGTATAGCTTCGTCGGCACGACGGACGGTTCGTCTTGGTACTACAACTTCAAGAAGTTCCCGTGGGAAGACCCGCAGGAGCACTTGCGCCGTTCGCCGCTCACCTACGTTGGCAACGTGCGGACGCCGACCATGTTGTTGACGGGCGAACTCGATCTACGAACGCCGATGGAGCAAACCGAACAATATTACCGCGCGCTCAAGATGCGCAAAGTCGATACGGTAATGGTGCGTTTGAACGACGAATATCACGGCTTCAACGCGCCGCTCGGACCGCGCCATCCATCCAACAGACTCTGGCAAATACTCTACTTGCGCGGATGGTTCGAGAAGTACCGAAAGAAATAACGGAGCACCTTTGGCGTTAACATGGCGTTAGATGGAGCTTGACAGATTCGAGAAGTGCCGAAAGAAATAGGGCGATGGCGTCGCCACGTTTGGTGAAGATAGGCGTCATGGGATCGGCAGCCGATACGTTGCCTGCGGAAGGGCGCGCCGAACTCGAAGCGCGCGCAGCAGCCTTGGGGCGCGCTATCGCCGCGCGCCGCGTCGTGCTTTTAACCGGGGCGACGACCGGCGTTCCGTACATCGTCGGGCGAGCAGCGCGCGCTGCGGGAGCGTTTCACATCGGTATCTCGCCCGCAACCGACGAGCGCGAGCACGTGGCGAGCTACGGTCTGCCGCTCGATGCCTGCGACGCGATCATCTACACGGGATTCGGCCTCAAAGGGAGAAACGTCGTGCTCGTTCGTTCGTGCGAGATCGCGATCTTCATCGGCGGTTCGATCGGGTCGCTCAACGAGTTCACGATTGCGTACGACGAGGGGCGCATCATCGGCTGTTTGGCCGGCACGGGCGGCGTCGCCGATCAGGCGTCCTACCTTTTGCGCGCCTTTCCCAAAAGGACGACGTCGCGCGTGTTGTCGGCTTCCGATCCCGATGAACTGCTCGATCTCTGTTTGGAAGCGCGCCGCGTTTGAAGGAGACGAAACTTCTCGAGCGCGCCGCGCATGAAAGGAGCCACTGGATGGACCTCGGATTGCGTGATCGTGTTGCCGTGGTCGCCGCCGCCAGTCGCGGCATCGGCTTCGCAACGGCGATGGAACTGGCGCGCGAAGGGGCGCGCGTGTTCCTCTGCTCGCGCAGCGCGGAGAACGCCGCCGAAGCCGCACGCCGAATCAGCGCCGAAACCGGCGTTGACGCTGTCGGGATGCGCGCCGACGTCACCGACGAGCGCGAGACCAACGACTTCATCGCCGAAGTCGCCGCGCGCGCTGGGCACGTTGACATCTGTGTGACCAACGCGGGTGGGCCACCGGCATCGACGGCGCTGCAAACGGAGCCA
>CAKZOF010000202.1 GCA_937135995.1 uncultured Pyrinomonas sp. | reverse complement strand
ATTAGTGGCTGCGCTGGTGGTCGGCCATCTGGTGAGCAAAATCTATGGTCTATTCTTCGAGTTCAGCCCGGGGTGGATCGCCACGGCCATTTTGATCGGCATCGCTGGCGGGGCGATGGGCGCGTTGTATCCGGCGGTGCGCGCCGCCAATCTTGATCCCGTGGACGCGCTCGCCTACGAATGAAGAAGCTGCTGTGAGCGGCGGAGCGGTAGAACATGAAAACGATTCTGAAGGCGGAAAATCTAGAGAAGATCTACCGCGTCGGCAAGGTCGATGTTCACGCGCTGCGCGGCGTGTCGTTCGAAGTCGAAGAGGGTGATTTCGTCGCCATCATGGGGCCATCCGGGTGCGGCAAATCGACGCTGCTTCATCTGCTCGGCGGCCTGCTGACGCCGACGCGCGGGCGCATCATCATCGACGGCGAAGACTTGACGGCGGCTTCCGATGCCCGGCGGACCGAGATCCGACGGCGCAAGATCGGATTCGTCTTCCAACGCTTCAACCTCTTTCCGACGCTGACGGCTGAGGGAAACCTCCGTTTGGCCGAGCGCATCCACGCGCGCAACGGCGCGGACGATCCCGAACGGCGGCGCGAGATCCTGCGACTGTTACGGCTCGAAGACAAGATGCACCACAAGCCGGCGGAGCTTTCCGGTGGCGAGCAGCAGCGCGTAGCGCTGGCGCGCGCCGTCATCACGCGCCCGGCCATCGTGCTCGCCGACGAGCCGACCGGCAACCTCGATTCGGAAAGTTCAGCCATCGTACTCAACATGTTCCAAGAGTTGAACTACCGTTTCAACCAGACCATCATAATGATCACGCACAACCCGGAGGCCGCCGCGATGTGCCGCCGCATCATCCACATGCGCGACGGCCGGATCGTCGAGCCGGTGGGGAGCCTGAAGGTTTAGGGTGACTAGAAGACCTCTGCGTCGCGTGAAAACTCGATGGGCGCTACCATGTGAAGGTTCGAGGCGGCGATGAAGACCTTGTGGGAGACGATCAAAAAGATCTTTTTCTGGTCTTACGGGCGGACGACGTGGCAGTACGATCTCTTGTGCCTGTTGATCCTTGCCTTTGTCTTCCTCACGCCCAAGAGTTGGTTCGAGCGCGGCGAACCGGGTCTGCAACGGAAGCATCGAACCGACACGGCGCGCATCATCGTGCTCACGGATGGGACGGAGCCGGACGCGCGCCAACTAGAACGTCGGTTGCGGCTCGTTACCGGACGGCCCGATCTCGCGGTGGTTGCGGTCGCTCCGGCACGCGATTCGCAAGGGAAGACGGTGGCCTACGAGGTTGACATCCGTTGACCGCAGGCTATAATCGCCCGTTTAGCTTCGGGCGAAAAGATCCAGTCGAGGGAGGTCTGAGTGACGAAGTTGATGAAACGGTCGGTTTGGTCGCTGGCGGTGCTTTCGCTCGCAGCTTTGTTTTTCTCGCCAGCATTCGCTCACGGGCAGAGCGCCGGTCTGGTCAGTTCCATCCTCAACCGCATGGAGCGCAACCGGCAGAGCCTGCGTTCGCTGCGCGCGGCGATCAGCATGGAGCGCTACAACTCGCAGATTCGCGATGCGGACCGCTACACGGGAACGGTGCTCTACCTGCCCGGTTCGGGGCGCAACGCGCGCGTGCGCGTCGATTGGCGAAGCCCGCAGAACGAAATCCTCGTCGTCAACGACGGTAAGTACACGCTCTTTCGCCCGCGCTTGAACATGGCCTACGTCGGCAACGCCAATTCGAGCCGCAGCAAAGTCTCCAACGTGCTCGGTTTCGGCTTGAACGTTTCGCGACGCGAGATCGAAAGTCGGTTTCAGACGCCCGAGTACTTGGGCGAAGAGACGCTCTGGGGCGGCGTGCGGGCCACCCATCTGAAGCTCGTGCCCAAAGGACGAGCCAGCTTCAAGCACGCCGAGATCTGGGTGGACGAATCGGGCATGCCCGTTCAGGTCAAGGTCGTCGAGAAGAACGACGATGCGACCACTGTGCGTCTGACCAACCTCCAGCGCAACGTTTCCATTTCGCCCGACGAGTTTCGCTTGCAGTTGGGTTCCGACGTGAAAAAGGTTCAAAGCTGATGCGAACATCAGCGCGACCGTCGAGTCGATGGTCGCGGTTCCGACGCGAAAAAGGTTCAGAGCTGATGCGCCGCAACGGCGCTTGAATCTTTTGGCCGAACGACGAAGGGTTCCGGGCAAGTTTCGGAACCCTTCATCATATCGGCTGCCAGCGGCGCGCTGCTTGCTTCTTGCGGACGCGATCTTTTATGTTTTGGGCGATCGAACGATCGGCCCGTGATCCACAGAGAGATGAGGAAGACGACGTTTCTCAAGCTCAAGGTGCGTGAAGGATTGTTTCTCGCCCGCGCGCTGCTCTCGACGCGGCACCCCGTGTTAGCGCACATCATCCCGATGCGTCGTTGCAATCTGGCCTGCGCTTACTGCAATGAGTTCGACCACGTCTCGCAGCCCGTGCCGCTGGAGGTAATGCGGCGGCGGCTCGATAAACTGGCCGACTTGGGCACCTCCATCGTCACCATCTCGGGCGGCGAGCCGATGATGCACCCGCAAATTTACGAGATCATCGCCCACATCCGACGCCGCCACATGATCGCCGGGCTGATCTCGAACGGCTTCTACATGACGCCCGAACGGATCAAGAAGCTCAACCAAGCCGGGTTGCAGTACCTGCAGATCAGCATCGACAACGTCGAACCCGATGACGTGTCGAAAAAGAGTTTGCGGCTGCTCGACAAACGCCTGCAGAACCTTGCCGCGCTCGCCGATTTCCACGTCAACATCAACTCGGTCGTCGGCAGCGGCATACGCCACCCGGAAGACGCGCTGGTGATCGCCCGCCGCGCCATCGAACTCGGCTTTACGAGCACCATCGGCATCATCCACGACGGATCAGGCTGCTTGAAGCCGCTCAACGAGCGCGAGCGGCGCGTCTACGACGAGGTCAAAAAGCTGAACAAGGCCGAGTACGCCCGGCTCGGTTGGTTTCAGGATAATTTGGCCGCCGGGAAGCCGAATCAGTGGCGCTGTCGCGCGGGCGCGCGCTACCTTTACATCTGCGAAGATGGGTTGGTCCACTACTGCTCGCAGCAGCGTGGCGTGCCCGGCATCCCGCTCGAACAGTACACGAAAGAAGATCTGGAGCGCGAGTATCACACGGAGAAGTGGTGCGCCCCCTACTGCACGGTCTCCTGCGTCCACAAAGTGGCGCTGCTCGACAACTGGCGCGATCCGCAGCAGGGCTGGAAGGCGAAAGAAGAGCGCTCCGCTGTCGGTGCCGACCAACGCACGGCACCGGCTGAATGATGCCCAACGCCGCGTCCGGTGCGCGCTCGGCACGCTCGCGCCCGGCGGCCGGAATCAGCTTGCCCACCGGCGACAGGGTGTCCAAGTACTCGACGATGACGCGCGAGTCGAACACCGCCTCGCCCCCCTCCATCACCAGGCACGGCACTTTGCCCAGTGGGTTGGCGTCGGGTACGGTGGAGTCGGCGGCCCAGGGGTCGGCCAGCTCGAGCTGGAAGTCGAGCTTTTTTTCGGCCATGACGATGCGCACCTTGCGCACGTAGGGGCTGGTGAGGCTGCCGATGAGCTTGAGTTTCATGGTGTCGAGGATCCGCTGTGGCCGCGCCCACCACCCGCAACCGGGCGGGGCGCCGGGCTGCCGATTGTACGGATTGGCTGC
>CAKZOF010000201.1 GCA_937135995.1 uncultured Pyrinomonas sp. | reverse complement strand
GCCTTTAACACATACCATACCTTGACTCGAAGGATGGTCGCGATCGCCCCGTACTTTCCATACCGGATTACCTTGACTATCTCGATTAATTGCCTTGCCTGCCACCGCTGGCGGCGACACTTCCAAGCCGCAGCCTACACCACAGTAGGGGCAGAGGGTTTTAGTAGTATCTGTCATTTAACATCCCTCCTCAGGCAGAAAAGCTTTTTCTGGCATTGCGCAGAATACAAAGTAACGCTGGCAATTTTGGGTAATCGCTAACAGTTAGTTGAAGAACTTACCAATTACCATTTCTCACGTTTCCAATTCTTCCCAGCGCGGTATTTAATGACGCTGATTAACTTATTGCAGTACTTACCACTTTTTATACGGCAAGAATTTACCAGACATCGTAATTTTGACGCGATCGCCTTGCGGGTTTTCTTCTTTATCCACAGTTACAGTAAAATCAATCGCGCTCATAATCCCATCGCCAAATTGTTCGTGACCGCGTCGCCGCAAGAGCGCGCCCGCCGCCGCCATGCCGAGCTCGCCGCCGCCGGCACCGGTGACGTGTGGGACTCGGGCCGCGTCGACCTGACCGTCCCGTGGCTCGACCACGCGGGCCCGCCGCTCGCCTCGCGCACCCGCTACCACTGGGCGGTCCGCGCCTGGGACGAGCAGGGCCAGCCGACGGCCTGGTCGGCGCCCTCGACCGCGCTGTACACCGGCTCCCAGTCGGCGCGCGGCAGCACCGGGAAGCCCAGGCCCAGGTTGTAGTACAGGTAGGGCGTGTCGTACACCGCGTCGAAGGTGCGCGCGTCCATGCGTTGCAGCACAACACCTGCCACCGCGAGCGCCGCCGCATAGAACAAGGGCAGCGCGCGCCACCAACCGTGATGAAAAGCCTTCGCCTGAGCAGGGATTGATCTGCTGTACAGTTTGAAGATCAGATAGAGCGGCAGCGCCACCAGCGGCACCCAAAAGACGAGCACCGGCACGACGAGCAGCAGCGGCAGCGAAGCGCGCCTTCGCTGAAGGTCAACGAGCACGAGCGTCGAGGCCAAGGCCGACAGGAAGAAGGCCAGCGGATGAAAGGTTTCGGAAAGTTCGTAGGCCGAGATCATCTTCGGCGCAGATCAAATCGAGCAGCGGTTTCCGTCTTGAAGCGGCCGCATCCTGAAATTGGCGCTAGACATTAGCGTGAGCTTTCGCCGACCGTGTGGAGCTTGACGGAGCTGGAAAGCCCGAGACCGGAGAGCCTGCCGGCCATGAGCACGATCAGTTCGCCTGCTTGCACGATGCCGCTTTCCAGCAGGGCTCGTTCGCCAGCGCGCACGAGTTGTTCCGTGGTGTCGCACGGCGCGTGCAGCACCGGCTCGACGCCCCAGATCAAGGCCAGTTCGTTCTGCACGTCTTTGGACGGCGTCAGAGCGATGATGCGCTGTTGCGGTCTGAGCGAGGAGAGGCGGCGCGCCATCAACCCCGACTCCGTGAAGACAGCGACCGTGCGCGCGCGCATCTCTTCGGCGGCGAAGATGGTCGCTTCGCACAGGGCGCGGCTGACGCGCTGCGTGCCCTTGCCGACCCAGACTTCGCGCGCGTGCAAGGCGCCTTTGCGCCCCATCTCGGCCGCTTCGATGATGCGCGCCATGGTCGCGACAGCGGGCACGGGGTATTGCCCGGATGCCGTCTCGTTCGAGAGCATGAGGGCATCAGTGCCATCCCACACGGCGTTGGCCACATCCGACGCTTCGGCGCGCGTCGGGCGTGGGTTGGAGACCATCGACTGAAGCATCTGCGTCGCCGTGATGACGAACTTGCCGGCGATGTTGGCCTTCTCGATGATCTGCTTTTGGTAAACGGGAACCAGTTCGACGCTGGTTTCGACGCCGAGATCGCCACGCGCAACCATCACGCCTTCGGCCGTTTCGATGATTTCGTCCAAATGATCGATCGCTTCGGCCTTCTCGATCTTGGCAACCAGTGGCGCGCGTCCGCCTGCGGCGCGGATCAACGCTTGCGCTTCGCGACAGTCTTCCGCGCGGCGGACGAACGAAAGGGCGATGTAGTCCGCTTTCTGCTCGATGGCCCACTGGAGGTCGCGCCGGTCCTTGTCGGTGAGCGACGGGATTGGAAGCGACACGCCGGGCAGGTTGATCCCTTTGCGCTCGCCGAGGACGCCGCCGTTGACGACGCGACAGATCACGTCGGTGTCGGTGGTCCGTTCGACGTAGAGTTCGATCGCGCCATCATCGAGCAGGATGCGCGTTCCGGGTCGCACGTCGCGTGGCATGCCAGCGTAGTTGGTCGAGACCTCGCGCTCATCGCCGATCACCGGACGCGTCGTGATGATGAAGATCGAGTTGGTCTGCAGCGTAACGGGTTGGCCGCCCTTGAGGACGCCGGTTCTGATCTTGGGACCGGCGAGGTCGACGAGCACGGCGAGTGGCCGCTTCATCCTTTCGGCAGCGGCGCGCGCGCGACGAATGTTCTCCGCGTGTTCTTCTTGCGTGCCGTGTGACATGTTGATGCGAACGGCGTTGGCTCCGGCGGCGAGCATCGCTTCGAGCACGGCTGGTTCGCGCGATGCCGGTCCGAGCGTCACGAGTATCTTCGCTTTTCTCACCTTCTCACCTCGATCCTGATGCTGATTCAGCGCGACGGACGGCGCGCGCGGCGATCGAGTTGGAAGACAGGTCGTCCGCACGTCGCGCACTTCGTCATGCTTTCGAGACGCCGCAGATAACTTACCACAGTCGAGACGAATGTGGCGTGCGACCACGTGAGCGGCGAGACCGACAGCGGCGCGCCGGTGAGCGGATGAACCTGTTCGGCCAGCACGCCCGAAGGCAACGCACGGCGGACGGCCCACCGCAACAGGTCGAGCGCAGCCCGCAGGTCATCGGCGGTTTGCGCCAGCGCGATCTTGTAATCGGCGAGCCAGAGCGTGCAGATGAACCACGGGTTGCCCGGCACGCCATCGGCGACGCGCATGTAGCCGTCGCCTTCGTAGCGTGCCACGCCGCCGACCTCGGTTCGCACCCACAATCGCTCTTCCACGGCGCGCATGGTCGCGCGGACTTCTGCCGACTCCGGCGCGAAGACGCCGAAGCGAAACAGACCGAAGAGGGAAGCATCTACCGTCATGTCCGGTTCCCACGCGCCGTCGGCCCGCGGCATGAGCGCGCGTGCAAAACGACCTTCTTCGGCGCGGAAAAGATGGCGGCGCATCCCCTCGCGCACCTGCGTGGCTGCTTCGCGGTAGCGTGCGGCGCGCCCGGTCTCGCCGAAAAGCTCGGCGAAGTGCGCTGCGGCGTGGAGCGCGCCGAACACCGTCGCACAAGTGAAGGTGTGAATGCCGCGCCGATCTTCCCAGAGGT
>CAKZOF010000200.1 GCA_937135995.1 uncultured Pyrinomonas sp. | reverse complement strand
TCGAACTCCTTCTTAATCTGATCTACACCTACGACGTCATCCGCTCGCGGGTCGCCAAACGGATCGAAGCGTACGGCCTTTCGCCGGCAGCTTTCAACGTTTTGATGATCATCAGCCACTACGGCGAAAGCGGTTGCCCGATGTGCGAGATCGGCGATCTGCTTCTCGTCAGCCGCCCGAATGTGACCGGGCTGATCGATTCGCTCGCCCGTCGAGGGCTGGTCGAGCGCGTCGAGAAAGAGGGCGATCGTCGGTTCCGCTTGGTGCGCTTGACGCGGGCGGGCGAGCGGCTCCTCGATGAGCTTCTTCCGTCGCACTATGCAAACGTGCGCGCGATGTTCGCCGGCATGAGCGACAAAGAGAAGGCGATCCTGAGCAAGCTTCTGGTTAAGCTGCGGCACGAAGTTTTGCGCTCATCCGAGCGCGCGTCGGAAAAAGATTGCACGAAAACCTCATAGAGCATGCGAGGTCACGCGGTGAAAGTTCTTCTCAGATTTGGGCTGTGCTTTCTCTGTCTGATCGTCGGTTTCGCTCCGTCGCATGGGCAAGCGATTGGCGGCGCTTCGTCTGGCATGATCTCATCATCCTTCAGCCCGACGCTTTTTCAAGCGACCGTTCAATTTCCCAGCGCCGCGCGCACATCGCAGGCGCCGACGACGCTCAATTTGGAGCATGCGATTCAGCTCGCGATCGAGAACAATCTGGAGACGCTGCGCGCGCGCGAGCAACGGCGCGAAGCTGAGGGGATGAAACAGGAGTCGCTCGCGGGGCTACTGCCCAACATCTCTGGCGCGGCCTATCAAGCCAATTTGACGCAGAACTTGGCCGCGCTCGGGTTCCGCCCCGGAGCGTTCGGTCTGAGATCGACCTTCATCGGCCCCTTCAACAACTTCGACGCGCGCATTCGTCTTGCGCAGAGTATCTTCGATCTCGGCGCCATCCGGCGTTTTCAGGCTGGGCGGGCCGGCATCACATTAGCCGGTTTGCGCGAGGAACTGGCGCGCGAGCAGGTGGCCACCGTCACGGCGCTCGCCTATCTTGAAGCGCTGCGGGCTGAGCGAGCCGTCGCCGCCGCCGAAGCCGACGTCGAAGCGTGGGCCGGTTACTGGGCCTCCTGCCGCGTCGACGCCGTCCAGATCAACGTCACCGGCATGATCGCCTTCTATCCGACCGAGGTGCCATTTCACAAGCGCAGCCGCTGGCTCGGCAACCGCGACTTCTTTGGAGAATGCGTCCGCGCGGCGAAGCAGCGCGGCATTCGCGTCATCGGCCGCCTCAGCCCGGATCTGCAATGGGAGGACGCCCTCGGCGCCCGCCCCGAATGGTTCGTCCGCGACCGCGAGGGCCGCCCCGTGCCCCCGTTCAGCCGCACACCGGGCCTCTATCAGACCTGCATGTTCTCCACTTACTTCAGCGAGCAGACCCCCGCCATCCTGCGGGAACTGAACGCCCGCTACGACGTCGACGCCTTCTACGCCAACGGCTGGCCCAACTGGAACCTCCCCGAGTGCTGGTGCGACGCCTGCCGCCGCCTTCCCCCGCGCTCGACGCCCGAGTTCCGCGAGCGCTTCATGGATCGCGTCATCGAGCTATGGACGCTCTACGACCGCATCGCCAAGGAGAAAAGCCCCGACAACCTCTTCTTCGGCAACCTCGGCGGCGGCTTCCGCACCGGCGTGGACCTCCA
>CAKZOF010000199.1 GCA_937135995.1 uncultured Pyrinomonas sp. | reverse complement strand
CAACCGGTGCTGCTTCCAGCTTCCGTCTATGCGCTCGGATCGCACAAGTATCCACGAGCGCGGCGCATGATCGAAGCCGGGCTGGCCGTCGTGTTGGCGACTGACTTCAATCCCGGCACGTCGCCGACGCCATCCATGCCGATGGTCCTGTCGCTCGCCGTCACGCAGATGCGCATGTCGCCAGCGGAAGCGATCACGGCGGCGACCGTCAACGCCGCTTGCAGCCTCGGCATGGGCGATCAGATCGGCTCGCTGGAAGCGGGCAAATGTGCCGACTTCGTCGTTCATGACAGCGACGACTACCGCGAGGTCGCATACTTCTTCGGCATCGAACCGGCTTGGGAGACATACATCGGCGGAGAGCGTGTCTTCGCCCGCCACGAGCCGGACCAAGGCTTGCGCCTGCTTGCGCGCAACGGCGCGCCCGCAGATGAGCGGTGACCGCGGCTGGCGCGCGTGTTCAGGTGGCGAGGGCACCCTTTTCGCCAGCGTCTTCTTTCTCGCGTAGGTGATGGTTCGCTCCACGCGGTCAGCAAAAGCCAGCGTCTCTTCCGCCGACACGAAGAAACTGCTTTCGTGGGCGGAAGTGCAACGCATCCATCGTACGCGCCGGGGCATCTACCAAACAAGAGGACATCTCATCTCGCTTCTTACCGATTTCGGGCAACACACGCCCTGTTACCCCGATTCGTGGGCCGACTCGCTTGAAGAGATCTACTACACGGGCGAAGGGCGTCATGGCGACCAACGCTTGACGCCGGGCAACCGGGCGCTCTTGGCGGCCATCGAGAGCGGCCATGCCGTTCCGTTGTTCAACAAGCTCGCCGCCGGACGCTGGCAGCACATGGGATTTTGGCGCGTCACGCAAGCGCGTTACGTTTTCGATGAAAAGGCGCAACGCATGCTTTGGCGTTTCACCCTCCGCAAAGTCGTGCCGCCCGAATCAGCGAAATGATGCGGTGAGCGCGCCCAATCGCACACGCCACAACCACCGTCGTTCGAACCGACCTCATGCCGTCCGGGGCGGCTGTTGCATCATCTTGCAATCTCGCGCCGGATGGGCGCTCTCTTTTGCCGCACGCGACGAAGAAGAGGAGCAACACGTTCGCCTCTGCAGTCGGCCAGCGATGCGCGGTAGGCCGATGGTCCTCTGCCGATTCGCCACGCCACCCGTCGCGCTGAACAAGGCCGCCGGGCGTGTCATCCACCAAAGGGGACACTTTCCGCTGCGTCGCACGTCGCGTTGAACGGAACTTCTCAGCTTGTCACCATTGGTAACAGAAGAACGTCGCCGCGAAGCGCCGTCCGAGCGCCATCGGACCGCAATTTTCACCAAGGAAAGCCTTTTTCATCGAGCCAGCGAACATGGCGCGGCGTTTGCTATCGTGCTCGATGGGGGTCGCACGTCGAAGTTTCGCGCGACTTCCAAGCAGGTCGTCGATCCGTGGAAGCAGAGGGCGTCCCGCCCTACGAAAAGTAGGCGTGGCGCCAGACGCGCTCCGGCGTCTCAGGCCGTCGGGGCGCGTCGCTTTTTGCCCGTTTGAGCAA
>CAKZOF010000198.1 GCA_937135995.1 uncultured Pyrinomonas sp. | reverse complement strand
CGCTTTACTTACTGGTTCATCTTCTTCGACGGCGAAGAAGCCTTCTGCGAAGGTTGGACCGATTGCGGGACGCCCGAAAATCCGGACAACACCTACGGGAGCCGCCATTTCGTCGCACGTCTGGAGAAAGAGGGCGAATTGAAACGGGTGCGCGCGCTCGTCCTGTTGGATCTCGTCGGCTACAAGAATCTGGAGCTGGCACGCGATACGATGAGCACGAAGTGGCTGGTCGATCTGATCTGGGGGACGGCGCGCGAGATGGGCTACGGCGCTTATTTCGTCGAGCGTGAGGAGGGCATTGGCGGCGACGATCATGTGCCTTTCTTGCAGAAGGGCATCGAGGCGGTGGACATCATCCAATTGAGCACATATCCTTATTGGCATACGCCCGAAGACACGCTTGACAAGATCTCGCCGCGCAGCCTGAAAACGGTCGGCGACGTGGTCTTGGCGAGCTTGCCGCGCATTGAACAGCGATTGCTGAGCCGACGCGCGCCGTAGGCAGCGCGCTGGCGGAAGGAGTTCAACGGGAGGAACAGCCATGTTGTCGGCTTCCGACGTTCTCGTGCCGGTCGATTTCTCGCCCTGTTCGATCAACGCCATTCGTGCGGCCATCGAGATCGCCAAACCGCGCGGAGATATCACGCTGCTACACGTCATCGACGAACACTTCATCAAAGAGGCAGTAGCCGCCGGCTTCGGCTCGACCGAAGAGATCACGACGAAACTGCGCGAGCGCGCCGAAAACGATTTCAGCGCCGCTTTGGAGGAGATCGAAGCGGGCGAGGTGAACATCGAGAAGATGGTCGTCGTCGGCACGCCGTTCGTCGAGATACTGAAGATCGCGCGTGATCTGGACCTGCCGATGATCGTCATGGGCGTACGCGGGCGAGCGACTCCGCCGGCCGAAGTACTTTTCGGCTCGACGGCGGAGAAGGTCTTGCGTGGCGCACGCGTGCCCGTGCTCTGCATCCCTTTTTGACGCGCTGGCAGCCGAAGATGCGACGCGGCGCGTGCTCCCGGGAGCGCTCGAGATCTGCTATCGAGGTCGCACGAGGACGCTTCTTCGTGGGCACAGCGGCGTGCAAGCGGCGAGCGCCGCAGGCGACAGCACGAGTTGCGAAGAATGCGAAAGCGATGAGATTCTGCAACGGGCGGCAGATATCTATCCCTGCCACGCTCAAGCGATTGCAAAGGATGCGAAAGCGATGCGGTTTCTGTGGCGAGCGTTGTTGGTGTTGACTCTTTCTTCGGCGATCGTCGCACAAGATGCGGCGATGCTTCGCGCTCCGGCAACCAGCACGGAGCCGTCCGTTTTGAAGATGCACGGCGTCGAGATAGTGGATCCGTACCTGTGGCTTGAAGACGGAACGTCCGAGCGCGTGCGACGTTGGACCGAGGAGCAGAACGCTTGGACGCGCGCTCATCTGGAGCGCGTGCCCGAACGTGACAAGATCAAAGCGCGATTGAGCGAACTGCTCGCCATCGGAACGATCAGCGCCCCTGTGCCGCGCAAAGGGCGTTTGTTCTACGTGCGCCGCGAGGGGCGGCAGAATCAGGCCGTGTTATACATGCGCGACGGGCTGCGCGGGCGAGAGCGGGTGCTGGTCGATCCGAACCTTCTCGCCGCCGATGGCACGGTGGCACTCGATTGGTGGTATCCATCACCGAATGGCAAGCTGCTCGCTTACGGTCTTTCGCAAAGTGGCGACGAGCGCTCGACGCTTTACGTTCTTGATGTTGACGCGGGGCGCAACCTCCCGGACGTGATCCCACATACGCGCGCCGCGTCGGTCGCTTGGTTGCCCGACGCTTCGGGGTTCTTCTACACGAGATTTCCAGCGCCCGGCAGCGTGCCGCGAGGTGAAGAGAACTATCACCGGCGGGTCTTTTTCCATCGGCTCGGCACCGATCCGAAGAACGACGAAGAGGTCTATCGGCGCGAGGAGCGGCCTTCGGAGTGGCCCAGCGTCGAGATCTCCCGCGACGGCCGGTGGTTGCTTGTTTCGGTGGGGCGCGGATGGGCAGCCAACGATCTCTACATTCGCGACTTGGGCCGGCGCGAAGCGAGGTTCATCCCGGTTGCCGAGGGGCGCGACGCCATCTTCGATGGCACAGTGGTCGATGGCAAGCT
>CAKZOF010000197.1 GCA_937135995.1 uncultured Pyrinomonas sp. | reverse complement strand
CAGGTGATCCAGCGCCGGCCCCACTGCTCGGCCACATAGGCGGTGGTGCCGCTGCCGCAGGTGGGGTCGAACACCAGGTCGCCTGGGTCGGTGGTCATGAGGAGGCAACGGGCGATGACTTTGGTCGGATCGTCCAAGTCCAGCAGGGCCAGACCGAGCCGGTAGTTGGGCGTTCCGGCAACGACCTTGACGCCGTGGTAGATGACGAGCCACCCTTGCGGCGTCTCGATCGGCACGGCGCCGGCTCCCACTCTGGCGCCGTCCCACCACGTCCCGCCGCGCTCCGGCAAGACCATGTGCGGATGTCCCCAGTAGACCAGATCTTTGGAGCACACGGTCCAAATGTGCGCAACGTCGCCCGACGCTGGACGATGCAACATGATCCACTCACCATTGATGCGACGCGGAAAGAGCGCGGCGTTTTTGTTCGGTGGCGAAAGGACCATCTCGATGCGTTGCACTGCGCGGAAGTCTCGGGTGCGAGCAAGCGCCACACCCGGCCCCGGCGAACTGACGACGACATAGGCGATAACGTACTCGCCGAGTTCTTCGACATAGGTGACGCGCGGGTCTTCGCAGCCGAGTTCCTCGTACGGGCTTTCTGGATCTTCCGGCGCGAGCAGCGGCGTCGGCGCTACTTGCCAGTTGCCGATGCCGTCGCGGCTGCGCGCGACGTAGAGGCGCGACCGGCCATCCTCGCCTTCGACGCGCAACAACAAGATCACCTCGCCGTTCATTTCGGCCACTCCGGGGTTGTAAACGGCGATGGCCGGGAACGGGAGGGCTTCCACCGTCAGAATCGGGTTTTGCGGGTGGCGCTCAAACAGGTCCATGATGGCCCGCAATCTTATTACCTCCGGCGATTGGCCGCAAACGACCGGTCTTCAGCCCGCGCCAGAAGAACGGGTGCGGCCGGCACTCAAGCACTGAATCGCCCAAGGCACGCGCAAGCGGCGCGAGTTCGGCATCGAAAAGAGCGTTGGCTGGCAGCGCTTGCCCATCAAGCAGACGCCGAGGACAACGAGACAGTTCGGCATCAGGGGCTTTTCGGCGGCGATTGCGTTCGCCTGAGGCCGATGCTATATCTTTACGAGATTATGGAACATTCGATCTGGGCATGGGCGGGCTTCACGCTTTTCATCTTGCTGATGCTCGCCATCGACCTCGGCCTCTTCAACCGCCGTTCGCACACGGTCAGCTATCGTCAAGCGACCATCTGGAGCGTCGTTTGGGTTTCGCTGGCGCTGGCC
>CAKZOF010000196.1 GCA_937135995.1 uncultured Pyrinomonas sp. | reverse complement strand
GGCGCCCGATGGGGCCCGACAGCGCGTAGCCGAAATCGCCGTCGATCCAGTAGAACACGTCCAGCCCCCCTTCGCGCGCGTGGCGGAAGGCCGTGACATTCTTGTCCGCGGCGGCGCGTCGCACATACAGGGTCACGCGGCGCTCGAGGCTGTCCTGGTACATGAACTGGGCGACCGGCCCGGTTTCGCCGGCGAGCAGACGGCCGCCGAGCAGATGGAAACCCTGCGCGCTGAAATCGGGCGCGGCAAGCGGCGTGCCGACGCGCTTCGACAGCCAGGCGACGAGGTGCGCGGCGTGCGCGGCGTCGACTTCGACCGGGTGGCGCGTTTCCGGGCTGAACACGACATGGGCGATCGCGGCGTCGCGCGCGAGGCGGGCCTGCTGCATGGGTAGGGCGTCGTGCGTGCCGAGCCCGGCCGCGTAGCCGATGAGCCCGGCGGCGATGAGCGCGAGCGCGGCGGCGACGGCGCGCGCTGCTTCGGAGCAGCAGTACGAAAGCGAACGGCGCAAGTTCGACGCCGGGCAGTCGACCTTTTTCTTCGTGCTCGAGCGGCAGACCGCGCTCGCCACGGCGCGTGGCAACGAACTGCGCGCGCAAGTCGAATTGAACAAAGCCATCGCCGAGTTGCAGCGCGCTACCGGAAGCGCGCTTGCTGTCAATCGCATCAGCGTGCGCAAAACGGACGGCGTGGTCAAATTGTCGCTCGACGATGCCGGTCCAGCCGACATCGACAAGGAACCGATGCTTCGCTCGGCGGCGAGATAAGAGGCGCAAGATCGCGCGTCCAGTTTGCTGGGGGAAGTTTGCTCGTCGCGTTTGTGTGGCTAGGCTAGTCCTTTCGCTTCGCCCCTTAGATTCTCAAGGGATCGTTCGGCGATTCCGAGTGGCGTTGGGCAGCGCGCGTCTGCTAGAATCGCGCAGCGGAGAGGGGAATGGATCGGGTCAAAAGGTCGCTGCTGGCACTGGCTCTGCTCTTATGTTGCGCACTCACCGCGGGCGCGCAACAGCGTCCGCTGTTGACCGAAGATGTGGAGATCATCCCACCGGGCAGCGCGCGCATTGAGATCGGCATAGACTTCATGCAGAACGCCAAGTTCCCGCTCTCGGGACTGCGCGGTGATCTGACGCGCGTCGGCGCGATCGGCATCAACGTCGGGCTTGCGCCCAACGTTGAGTTTCAGATCGACGGCGTCGTGCAAAACTTCTTGAGCATCAACTCGGCTGGCCCGTCAGCCATTCCGCTCAGCTTTCCGCCCGGAACCAATTCCACCAACGATGTAGGTGATTTCACGCTCTCGACCAAGATCAAGCTGCGGGGTGAGACGCGGCGGGCGCCGGCGGTCGGATTTCGTTTCGGCGTGCAACTGCCGAACTCTAATCAGGGGCGCGGCATCGGGACCAATCAAACCAACGCCTACGGCGCGCTTCTCTTCGGCAAAAAGTTCGGTCGCGACGGTCGTTTGAACGCTTTCGGCAACCTCGGACTGGGCATCTTGAGCGCGCCGCTTCAACCGTTCACGCAAAACGATGTGTTGCTCTACGGAGCGGCCGCCATCTACAGGCTCAACAGTCGGATCAACCTTGCGGGCGAAGTGAATGGACGGGCCAGCGTCCGCCGCGGGCGCGCGCCACTCGGCACCGAATCGCAAGGCGAAGCGCGGTTGGGCGTGCAGGTGCGCGCTTCCGGGTTGCGCTTCGATTTCGCCGGCATCAAGGGTTTGACCGATGCTAGCCCGCGTTCCGGCGTCACCTTCGGCGTCACGTATGACACTCCGACCGTTTTCACGCCTGCACGTTGATGCTTCAGCGACCCATCCGAGTGAGCGGTCTTGAAGCCTTCGCCGCTTCACACGACGCGCTTCTTTGTGCGAGACTCGAGGACGATGTTTGATTGGTTACGTGCGACTGCTCATTGGCTACAGCAGTTCATCATCAGCGTACCGGTCTACATCGCTGGACCGGCGATGGTCATCATCGGCGCGCTCGATTCTTCGTTGTTGTCGCTTCCCGAGATCAACGACTATCTCGTCGTCATGCGTTGCTACAGCGAGCCGCGCGAAGTCTTCTACTTCCCGCTTTTCGCGGCGCTCGGTTCGGTTATCGGTTGCACGCTGCTTTACACGCTCATGCGGCGCGGCGGGCAAGCGGTGTTGCGCGCGCGCTTTCGCTCGGAACACATCGAGCGCGTCGAACGAGCCTATGCGCGTTTCGGGCTGTTGGCGCTGGCGATTCCGGCGCTGTTGCCGCCGCCCATGCCGTTCAAGATCTTCGTCGCCACGGCTGGCGCGCTCGAGTACCCGCGCTGGCGCTTCATGGCGACGATCATGGTCGCGCGTAGCGTGCGTTACTACGTTGAGGGGACGCTGGCCGTCTTCTACGGCGCGCGTGTGTTGCTCTTTCTCAAGGACAACGGCTTGATGATCGTTAGCGTCGTGGCGGCGCTCGTGTTCGTCGGGCTGATCGTTTACCTTCTGCTGAGAAGGCGTGCGCTCAAGGCCGTCAAAGAGGTCGAACCCACTGAAAGCACGGCCCCGTAGCTCGAAAGCGTTCGCTCGGAACTCGACGAACGGAGCGCTGGTCGCCGCAATTCCTGATTCGATGATCACGACGACGTCGCATCTCGCGTTCCTCGTTGGTCGCTTCGCGCGGCTGGCGAACTATTTGACGACCTTCGGCGTTTTCGGCGTGTTCGCCATCGCGTTGCTCGATTCGGCCCTCGTACCGTTGCCCGGCGGCCCCGATGCGGCGCTGATGCTGCTGGCGGCGGC
>CAKZOF010000195.1 GCA_937135995.1 uncultured Pyrinomonas sp. | reverse complement strand
GCTCGCTGTGTCGCGCGCGTCGCGCAAGAGCGCCCGAGCGTCGCCCCGAGATGGAAACTTCCGCCCGACATCGCGCGCGAGATAGAGGCGTTGAGCGAAGACGAGTCGCCGCGCGCGCGCCTGGCAGCGATGGAAGCGCTGTTCGGCGAAGAAGCGCCGCGCGATGCGACCCGCCGCGAAATGGTGGAAGCGGCGCGCCGTCGTCTGCAAGCGCGCGATCCGAACTGGTGGCAGGCGCCGACGCTGGCGCGCTATGCGTTCATCGAGCGCGTGGTGGCCGAAGTCGAACGAGTCGCGGCGGCAACGCGCGATGCGACGACTGCCATCGACCGCATCGTCACGCATCGCCTTTTTGGGCCGCTCATTCTTCTGGCCATCATGCTTCTCGTCTTTCAGACCATCTTCGCATGGGCACAAGTGCCGATGGATCTGATCGACAGCGCCTTCGGCAGGCTCGCGCAAAAGACGCACGAATGGCTCCCGCCCGGTCTCTTCACGGACCTTTTGGCCGACGGCATCATCGCTGGAGTTGGCGGCGTGCTCGTCTTCTTGCCACAGATCACGTTGCTCTTCCTGTTCATCACGCTGCTTGAAGACAGCGGCTACATGTCGCGCGCCGCTTTCATTATGGATCGCTTGATGCGTGGCGTTGGGTTGCACGGCAAAGCGTTCGTCCCGCTGCTCAGTTCGTTCGCCTGCGCTATTCCGGGCATCATGGCGACGCGAACGATCGAGAACCCGAAGGATCGGCTAACCACCATTCTAATTGCGCCCTTCATGAGCTGTTCGGCGCGTCTTCCCGTTTACACGCTGATGATCGCTGCCTTCTTCAGCGAGCGGACAGTTTTCGGTTTCCTGTCGGTCGGCGCATTGCTCATCATGGCGATGTACTTGCTCGGGATCACGGCCGCCATCTGCGCCGCATGGATCTTCAAGCGAACCATCCTGCGCGGCCCGACGCCGCCGCTGATCATGGAGTTGCCGCCCTACAGATGGCCCAATCCGCTGACGGTGCTGCAGACCATCTGGTCACGCGCTTGGCTCTTCATCCGCCGCGCCGGCACGGTGATCCTCGCCATCTCGATCATCCTCTGGGCGCTGGCCAATTTCCCTAGGTTAGACCGGGAAGAGTTCGTGAAGAGGGCCAACGTCTCCGCCGCTGACGAAACGACGCTCGAGAAGATGCTGGCGAGCGAACAACTCAAACAGAGCTTCGCCGGCCGGCTGGGCCATCTCATCGAACCCGTGATCGCGCCGCTCGGCTTCGACTGGCAGATGGGCATCGGTTTGATTTCGTCCTTTGCGGCGCGCGAAACGTTGGTCTCGACGCTGAGCATCGTTTACAACGTCGGCACGGAAGCCGACGCTTCTTCGCCGTCGCTGATCGAAGCGATCCGCAACGCGACCCGCTCGGATGGGCGTCCAGCGTGGACGCCGCTCGTGGCCATTTCGATGATGGTCTTCTTCGTGCTCGCATGCCAATGCATGTCGACCGTAGCGATCGTCCGCCGCGAGACGAACTCGTGGCGCTGGCCCATCTTCATGGTGCTCTACATGACGCTGGTCGCCTACATCGCTTCTTTCGCGACGTATCAAGGCGGACGACTGCTCGGCTTCCACTGACCGGGAGGGCGTTCGAGGCTCAGTTGTTGGTTTCAACGGGGAGGCAACGATGGATTGGCAGAATGCGCTCGTCATCGTCGCCGTGCTGCTCGCACTCCTTTATCTAGCGCGGCGCGCCGTGCGCCATCTCCGGCGCACGGCCACAGGCGGATGCTGCGCGGCGGATCGCCCGGCGCCGCAGACGCTGGTCCAACTTACGCGCAGCAAGAAGCGCCGCTGACCTGCAACGCCCGGACGCGCGCTCCCCTGAGGTGGCAAGCATCGCGTTCAGTTCTGAAACGCGACGTTGTCGACCACCACCATTCCCTTGGCCGGCGTGCAGTTGTCGCAAGCGACGAAGATGTTGATCGAAGTCAATTTCTGCAACACGGCCTTGGTGGAGACTTTTTCATCGGTCCACGATGGTTGCGCAAAAGAATTCAAAGGGATGCGGTAAATGTTGAACCCGGGCCGCACTCTGAAACTCGCTTGCGGGTAGGCGTTGGTGCTGATACCGTGCCCGCGCGAGATCAGTTCCACTCTGACCGACTCCGCTCCCGTCGCATAGAGCTGCAACGTCAGGTACTTGTAGCGGCTCACGTCCAGCGGCGGCACTTTGCCATCTTTCTCTTCCTGCGCAACGATCTCGACGCCCACTCCAGCGTATTGGTTCGGCGCTTGCAACTCGTATTCGAAGGCGATGGCTTTGTTCGGGCTATCTTTGCTCGGACGGACCAACTCCGGGACGTCGGAGTCGCCGACGCCGCGGAATCGGCTTGGCCGTAGCGAACTCTCTTGGTAAGACCACAGACGAACGGCACCGCCCCGGTTACTAACCGGACGGTTGTCTTTCGCCGTCTCGAAATC
>CAKZOF010000194.1 GCA_937135995.1 uncultured Pyrinomonas sp. | reverse complement strand
CGGCCAACGTGCGCGTCGATGCGCGCGGACAAGAGTTGCTCGTCTCGGGCGAGCCGCAAGACGTGGAGACGGTCGAGCGCATCTTGGAAGATTTCGCCTCGCTCATGACCGAAGGGCGGTCGTTCACTGACCGCGAGTTGCGCGAGGCTTTCGCCCAGATCGCCGAAGACCGAGCTTATCGCCTGCGCGACCATTTCACCAAAGCGCGTTTCAATCCGGCGGGCAAAAAACAGGTCGCGCCTAAATCGGCCACGCAGCGGCGTTACATCGAAGCGATTCAGGCCAACGACATCGTCTTCGGCATCGGCGTCGCCGGAACCGGAAAGACTTACCTCGGCGTCGCGATGGCCGTACAGGCTCTCATGCAGAAACAGGTGAGCCGCATTATTCTGGCCCGTCCAGCAGTGGAAGCAGGCGAAAAACTCGGTTTTCTGCCGGGCGATCTGCAGGACAAGGTCGATCCGTACTTGCGCCCGCTCTACGACGCGCTCTTTGATTTGATCGATGCCGACCGCGTGACGCGCTTTTTGGAAAAGCGCATCATCGAGGTCGCGCCGCTGGCCTTCATGCGCGGAAGAACGCTGTCGGACGCGTTCATCATTCTCGACGAAGCGCAAAACACGACGAGCGAGCAGATGAAGATGTTCTTGACGCGCATCGGTTTCGGCTCCAAAGCCGTGATCACGGGCGATGTGACGCAGATCGATCTTCCAGCGGGGAAGCGCAGCGGTCTGGTCGAAGCGCAGCGCGTTCTTTCCGGCATCGAAGGGATCGAGTTCGTCTATTTCACCGAAAGGGACGTGGTTCGACACAAGCTCGTCCAGATGATCATCAAAGCCTACGAGGAGCACTCCAAGAAGAGCCAGCTATGAGGCGATCCGGATGAGTTCTGGATGCGTGCGGCCGAGACGGCAGTTGAAAGGCGAGATGTTGGTCGAAGAGAGTGGAACAGGTGTCGAGAGAGCAGAGCGGGCAACCAACGTCGTCGAGGTGCTCAATCGCCAGCGGCGGCGAACGATCGACCGCTGTCGTTGGCAGCGTTTTGCCGAACGCGTCATGGCGGAGTTGGGATTGAGCGGCGAGGCGGCCACGGTGGTCTTCGTCTCCGATCGCGCCATCCGCAAACTCAACCGCGAATTTCGTGGGCGCGATGAGGTAACCGATGTGCTCTCCTTTCCGCTCGCTGATCCGCGGGAGCGGGTCGGCGGTGAGCCTTTAGGCGATGTGGTCATTTCGGTCGAGCGCGCCGCGCAACAGGCGGCGGAGAACGGGTTCGATTTCGAACGCGAGATCGCGCAATTGATCCTGCACGGCTTACTTCATCTCTGCGGCTACGATCATGAAACGGATGATGGGCAGATGAACCGCTTGGAGCTTCGTTTGCGCCGGCGTCTGGGCATTTAAGGCGGCGCTCTGCCGGGCATCGTTGAAAGCTATGGAGATCGAGTTATCTCTCACCATCCTGTTTCTCGCCGCGCTGACGCTGCTGGCGACGATCGATGTCGCTCTCAGTTGCCTGAGCGACGTCGGACTCAGGCGGCTGCTCGCGGAAGCGGAAGAACGGCGAAGTCGCGCCTCCACCCTCTTGAAGGAGATGTTGGAAGATCGCGCGCGCTTCCGCTTCACGCTCTCGACGGCGATTCAGGTCCTGATCGTTTCGACGACCGTTTTGATCACCTCGCTCGTCCTGCGCTTCTATCCGCACGCAGGGTTTCTCGGTATCGCTTTCGTGATTGCGCTCGCGCTGGTGCTCTCTTTCCGGCAGATCATCCCGCGCTTGATCGCGCGGCGCGGACCGGAACGGATCATCTTCCTTCTGCTCCCACTGTTTCAACCCTTTCGCCGCGCGCTCGGCTGGATCCCGCTGCCAGCCAACGGCGCGCTGTCGCGCTATCGGCGCAAGGAACCGGAAGTCGAAAGCGAAGCGGCCGATGATGAGGAAGAGAGCGATGATGATGACATTCAGGCGCTCATCGACGTCGGCGAGGAAGAAGGGATCATCGAGGAGGATGAAGGCGAACTCATCCACTCGATCATCGAGTTCG
>CAKZOF010000193.1 GCA_937135995.1 uncultured Pyrinomonas sp. | reverse complement strand
CCAACGTCTCACCGCGCGCGATGGTGAAATCGAGACCATCGACGATGGGCCGCGAAGCGCCCTCAGGAAAGAAGGCAACGTCGTGAAATTCGACCGCTGGACCAGAGTTCGTCGTCATCGAAAGAGTGCGGCGTGCCGGTCTACTGGCACGCGAAACTGGACCTTCAAACCGGAGTTCGTCGTCATGCCGCTCGCAGATAGGCGATGACATGCGTCATCTTCTTGTGCCAAGAGCCTTCCCAGTTCTTCAAGAGTGCATCTGCCGGACTAGCTCGTTCGGCCAGCGCTTCTTTGAGCGGGTCAAGGTAACGCTCCTCGTCGGATGCCGTGCGCCGTAGTCCTTCAGCCGCCAACGCGACGAGGTCGCGCGCCAGTTCGAAGACGCGCAGCCCGTCTGCGGCAGCGGCCAATGCTTGGCGCGCGACGAGGCGTTCGAGCGCCAGTAGATCGCGGCGATGTACGCGTGGCAACCGTCGGCGCGCCTCTTCCAGAGTGGTCCGATCGTAGAGCAGACCGCGCCACAACGCCGCCAGCGCGAGCGCCATCTCCACGCGGTTGCCATCCATGGCGCGCAGCTCGAGATGCCCGCGCCAGCGTGCGTTCGTGAAGATGGTCGATAAGTGATCGGTCCAATCTTGAAATCGCGGCTTGATGTCGCGCGGCGGATTAACGAGAAATTCGGCGAAACTACGCCCTTGCGGGCTGCGCAAGTAATGCCCATCACGGCGAACGAAGATCATCGGCACCTGTTGCGCGTGAGCGACGAGCGTCTCGGGCGTCACTTCATCGGCGAACGCCGCCGGGGCCGGACCACAACGGTCGGGATCGGTCTCGGTCCACGCGAGCGCGCGCAGCGAACGGTAACCGGAAGGCGCGCCGCGCTCGAACGGCGCGTTGGCGGCAAGCGCCGCGATGATAGGGGCTGCGACGTTGGCGAAGGCGAATTGCTGGCCCAGCTCTTCGGTCGAGGTGTAGTCGAGATTGACCTGCACGGCGCAGGTGCGCGCCATCATATCGAGCGCACGGCGTCCGTGGCGCTCGAGATATGGGCGCAGCACTTGGTAGCGTTTTTTCGGGTACCAGCGCTGTTCGTCGAGGGAGCGGATGGGATCGAAGCCGGCTGCGATGAAGAGAAGGCCGCGTCGTTGCGCGATGTCATGCAGGCGCGAAAGAAAGCTCCCCACGTCGCGTTCGAGTTCGGTGAGCGTCGGGCGCGGCGCGCTGGAGAACTCGATCTGCCCGCCCGGCTCGACCGTGGCACGCGCGCCGTCCTCGAGCCGCGCTTCGACGATGGTTTCGCCTTCCCGCACCAGTTCGTCCTCGGAGCGAGCTAGGTCGGTTAGGACGTTTCGCACCTGCGCCGCGGAAAGACGATCCAGCGTGCGCGCGACGTAGCCGAAGAGTTCCAGTTCGAGGCCGCAACGGCGCGCGCTGGCTGGTTTGGCGTTGGAGCGCACGTGCTCTGCCAGCAGCGGCGCATCGCCCGCGCTGAGTGGTCGGGACGGATCGAAGCTCACGTTGGGTGGCGAACCAGCTTCTTCCGGTGGTGCATCCTCGTTGTTCATAATTCTCATTCTGAGCGTTCAAGTCACCAAAAGAAGATTGCTGCTGAAGAACCGCTGGCGGTCGAACCATGTCGCGCGCCGCTCGAAGCCGTTTCGTCGCGCGAGTTCCGAGATCTCATCGAGGTCGTACTTGTACGAGTTTTCGGTGTGGATGCGCTCGCCACACGCAAAGGCGACCTCGAGACCGAGCGCGGCGATGCGCACGCGTTGCGCACGCGCGCTTTCGAGATAAAGTTCCACGCGCCCGCGATCTTGGTTGTAAATGGCGACGTGCCGAAAAGCTCGCGGATCAAAGTCAGCGTTGAGTTCGCGGTTGATGCGCACGAGCAAGTTGAGATTGAAGGCCGCCGTCACGCCGAGCGCGTCGTCGTAGGCCGCTTCGAGGAGCGTGCGGCTCTTCTTCAGGTCGATGCCAATGAGCAGCGCGTCGCCGCGCCGGAGCGCGTGGCGGACCGAACGCAAGAAACGATCAGCTTCGTCGCGGTCGAAGTTGCCGATGTTGGAGCCGAGAAAGAGCGCCAGCGTTGATCCATCGCGCTCGGTTCGCCAACGCACAAGCGCCGTGTCATAGTCGCTCGCGTAGGCTTCGATGCGCAGCGTCGGGTATTTGCCGAGCAATTCACGCGCGCTTCTTTCGAGCGCCGTCGCCGAGATGTCCACCGGCACGTAACGAAGCGTGGAGCGTCCTTGGCGGAAGAGCGCATCGATCAGCCGTCGGGTCTTGGCAGCGCTGCCGCTGCCGAGTTCAAGCAACGTCTCCGGCAAGATGTCGAGACTGCCGATGATCTCTTCCGAGTGCACCGCGAGGATCTCGTCTTCGGCGCGCGTCAGGTAGTATTCGGGGAGCAGGCAGATGGCTTCGAAGAGCTGCGAACCGAGCGGATCGTAGAAGTATTTCGGCGGTAGGTTCTTCGGGTGAGCCGATAACCCACGTCGCACGTCGTCGGCAAAGGCCTGTGTCGATTCGCTCGTCGCGCTCCGGTGAATGCGTAATTGTGTAGTTGGAGTCATTTCGGTCCCCTTGAACGCATGGGTCGAAGCGAACGCAGCGGGCGCGCGAAAAGACGCTGGCTCGTCTCGACCGGCGCGGAGGGCGCGGCCACGCACATCTTCGCTTTCGGCTTCGCTATGATACTCTAGAACGCGAAGCGGGAGCGGGTCAAAAGATGTGCGAAAATCAAAAATTTTTCTCGCATCGGGAGGGAGTTGAAGATGAACGACAAGACAGCCGGTCGGCCACGCGCGTTGCCTGCGGACAAGGCGCTCATCGCGGATGAGATGGAGCAAACGCGCCAGCGCACGCTCGGTCTGTTCGATCTTGCGCGGGAAGAGCATCTGCACCGAAGTCCAGGATTCGGTTACCGCCCGATCATCTGGCATCTGGCGCACATCGGAGCGTTCGAAGAACACTGGATCTTGCAACGAGCCAAAGGCGATGCGCCGCTCGATCAAAGCTACATGCGCTTGTTCGATCCGATCAAGACGCCGCGCGAAGAGTCGCGCGATCTCCCGTCGCGGCGCGAAATGGAAGAATATTTGGGACGAGTGCGCGAACGGACGTTGAGCTTTCTCGAGCGAGCCTCTTTCGTTGTGGATGAGCCTTTGCTCCGCGATGCTTACGTCTTTCATCTCGTGTTGGAGCACGAGCGGCAACATCAAGAAACCCTGCTCTACCTCTTCCATCTCCTTCCACCGGAGGAAAAGAAAGCTCCGCAATTGATAAACGAAACGCACAATGCGGGAACAGGCGGCGCACGCAGCGCAGCGTCGACGCTGTGCGATGCGCGCAGTGGGTGGGTCCGCGTGCCCGCGGGCGAGTGCGTCGTCGGTGCGGTCTGGCCGGGTTTCGCTTACGACAACGAGCTTCCGGTCCATGTGGTCCAGCTACCGACGTTCGAAATCATGCGCGCGCCGGTGACCAACGCTGACTACTTGCGTTTCGTCGAAGAAGATGGCTATCGCCGACGCGAACTCTGGAGCGATCAGGGTTGGGAGTGGCGCGAACGCGAAGGTTGGACCGCGCCGCTCTACTGGCAGCGCGACGGCGGCGAGTGGACGCTGCGGACGATGTTCGACCGTAGACCTTTGCCGCTGGACCATCCTGTGTGGGGCATCAGTTGGTACGAAGCCGAAGCATACGCGCACTTCATCGGCAAGAGATTGCCGACCGAAATCGAGTGGGAGCGCGCTGCTTCGTGGGATGGCGCAAGGAAGCGTCGCTACGCGTGGGGCGATGAGCAGCCGTCGGCGGAGCGGTGCAACTTCGGTATGGAGCGTTGGGGGACGACGCCCGTGGACGCGTTTGCGCAAGGGCACAGCGCGTGCGGTTGTTTGGACATGACGGGCAACGTTTGGGAATGGACGGCGAGCGCTTTCGGCCCGTATGAAGGTTTTCAACCTTTCCCTTATCGGGAATATTCCGCCGAGTGGTTCGATGGCGACCACTGCGTATTGAAGGGCGGTTCGTGGGCGACCAGCGCTTCGGTGTTGCGCACCTCCTTCAGGAATTTCTTCCGGCGCCATTTCCGCGTCGCGTTCGCTGGCTTGCGTTGCGCCGCAGACGTTTAGAGCGCGTCGTGAGAGCCGTTCCGCTTCACGCGCATCGAGACTGGCCATGGAGAGCGAACTGGACGAGAGAGCGTGGGCTGTGGTTAGCGAGCGAGGCTGCGAGGCGAGCGATCTCACCTACGATCAAGCTGTGGAAGTTGAGTCCCGTCTGCTCGCGGAAAAGGTCTACGGCCTGTGCATCGTCACCAAAGAGGCGGCTGCCCGAATCCGGCGCAGGGCGGACCAGCAACCGGCGCAGTGACGGACAACTTCGTCGCTTCGCGCCGTGCGTTCGGGACACGTCCTAGGTGAGAGAGTGTGTATTTCGGCGAGCGAACTTCGTCGCGACGCGGGATGCGCCGGTGATCTTCCTCCGGTTGTCGCCGGCCATGTACGTGAAAGGTCGCGTGGCGCGCAGTGTTTTCCGGATGCGCCAGCGATTCTCCGGAGTGAGGATGAACCTTCAACGTCTCGCTGGTGGACGAGCAAGTCTTCAAACATGTCGCAGAGGGAAGGCGGAGACTCGCGGTTCGTTCGGGGCGCTGGGCAGAGAAAGCATTTCAGCCGCTTCGAGTCAAGCCGATTCCCAGCCGAAGTTCGCGACAAGCGGCAGATGGTCAGAAGCGATCAGCGCCGTGTGGCTGCGATGGAGTTCCAGCTTTTCGAGCCGCAAGCAAGAGTCGTAGTAAATGTGGTCCAGATGGATGACCGGCAAGATGCCCGGATAGGTGCGCGGGCGGCGCAGGTGGGAACGAATGTCAGCGCTCTGCAGATGAATGGCAAGGAGTTTCGAAGCTGATCCGCGCGTCCACTCGTTGAAGTCGCCGAGCACGATGCGCGCGCCGTTCAACTCGGCGTTGCTCAAGATCTCGGCGCTCACCAAGCGGCGCGCTTGGTGGCGACGCTCGACGTAGGATGTGCCGAGATGGACGTTGAAGACATGAAGCAGGAAGCCGCCGCCGAGCGCGATGTCGGCGCGAAGGCACCCGCGTCGTTCGCACCACCGCCACGAAAGATCGTAGTTCTGTGCTCGGAGCAGCGGGAAGCGCGACAAAATAGCATTGCCATAGCCCGATCCGTTGAGGCGCCGATTTTCGCCGAAGCATAGCTCGTATCCGAGCGCATGAGCGATTTCGCGGGCTTGGTCGAGCGTGTGCGCTGAACCGTCGGCACCGAAGACCTCTTGCAGCGCGACGATGTCGGCGTTGATCTCGCGCAGCACCTCGATGATCCGTGCTGGACGCACGCGCCGGTCCAGCCCGCGACACTTGTGCACATTGTAAGTCGCCACGCGGAAGGGCGGCGGCGGCGCGAACGCGACACATGCGCCGGTCGAGGGATGCTTGCCCGATTCACTCATCCTGATTGGTCGAAGAAAAATCTTGCGGCCACCTTTCGGAAGGGTGGCCGCAGCGATATGCAAACACGATGATCGGACTTATGATCTCTTGGTGGAGCCGAGGGGGATCGAACCCCTGACCTCTGCAATGCCATTGCAGCGCTCTCCCAGCTGAGCTACGGCCCCAATCTCGTATGCCGACGCCCGCCTTACACCTTTTTTCTGATTATTGCGAGTCGGCGCGAGGCGTAAAAAGGCTCGCTTCTCCTTGACCTCGTTTGCCGGCACCAAATAGCAGGTGCGATTTTGCGGGCAATATACTCCGAAAAGGTCGACCTCTCCTCTGTAAGAGATCCACCCCGCTGGTCTGTCTTTGACTCTGCGCCGATGGCGGCTGGTCATGAAACTGATCTGACCGTCTTTCAGACAACCTACTTTGCATTGGACTCGAAGGAACGTGCCGTTGTCGTCGATGATCAGATCATATCTTTGGTGATCTCCAAAAGGTATGGCGACATCTTTGCCGTTTGCTACCAAGGCCGCAAGTATGTGCGCAGTGGCGATGTTCCCTTTCTGGCTCGTGTTCATGATCGGTCCTCTATCCAGAAGAGCGGAAAAATTACTTCATCACGAACTTCTTCGTCAAGAGAACCTCATTTGATGGCGACGGAGAAGCCATCACGACATTCTTGCAGCTTCGGTTCGCGATCAATGTCGGATATTTCTTGCTGCCAAAAAGGCCATCACCGCCCCGACGATCAGCAGCACGATGCCGCTGGCGATGCGCATCGTGTTGGGCACTTGGCGAACTTCTGTCCCAGTGATCAGCACTCCGACGCTTGGCTCGACGAACGCCGCGCGATAGGCGATCACCCCACCGATGGCCCCCAGCAGAATGCCGGTGATGACGAGCAGAACACGCACCTCTCATCCCCTCGCTGAAGAAGCGGCGCACGACTTAGATCCAGCAGCTGCCGCTTCATGTCGACACCGAAAGACGCAGATGCCCGAACTCTAGGGATTTGCTCTTCCGACGCACCGTTCGTTGGGATAAGTGCCCTGCGCCGCTTTTCGTGCTCCCGCCCACCGAACGAAGAGGGTGAGCTTGGTTGCCGCTTCGGTAGCGCGCCGTTTCATGAAAACCTCCGCAAGGAGACCTGCGACTTCAGTGGCGGGTTATTTACCTGCCCTTGAAATCCGGTTTCCTCTTCTCCAGAAAGGCGCGCACGCCTTCTTCCTTGTCTTCGGTGGAGAAGCAGAGGGCGAAGAGGTCTATTTCGCGTCGCAGTCCTTCGTCGAGCAGCGAACGCGACGCCGTTTTGATCGCCTCTTTGGCCAAGCGAAGAGCGATCGGGCTTTTCTCAGCGATGCGATTGGCTACGTCCATCGTCTTCGCCTCCAGTTCCGCTGCCGGCACGACCATGTTGACGAGGCCGATCTGGTAGGCCGTGCGCGCGTCGATGATGTCACCCGTCAGGATGAGTTCCATGGCCTTGCCTTCGCCGACGAGACGGGTCAGGCGCTGTGTGCCGCCGCCGCCCGGAATGATCCCGAGATTGATCTCCGGTTGGCCGAAGGATGCCGTTTCGCTCGCGATGCGCAGGTCGCACGCCAGCGCGAGCTCGCATCCCCCGCCCAGACAATAACCATTGATCATAGCGATTACCGGTTTGGGGAACAGATCGATGGCTGTAAAGAGCGAGCGGCCCAACATGACGTCGCGTTGTGTGATCGCCGTGCGCCCGGCAAACTCCGAGATGTCAGCTCCAGCGATGAAGGATCGGTCTCCCGCACCGGTGATGACCACCACGCGAATCTGATCGTCGGCGCGCAGTTCTTCCAGCGCGGCGGCCCCCTCTTCGCGCGTTTTGATGTTGAGCGCGTTTCTCTTTTCCGGTCGGTTGATGGTCAAAATGGCGACGCGGTCGCGTTTTTCAACGAGGATGGTTTCATAAGATTGCGTCATGGCGATCGAGTCTTCTCCTTGGATCCTTGGAAGTTTGCGTCATCGGACGCAAGAATTGGCTGGCGCTCGCCCCGATGCAAAGCGTGTCTTCATTCATCGGGAGACATGCTGCGCCTCGCAAAAAAAGAACTCCGACGCGAAACGCTCGTTGGCGCTACAGCAGAAACGGTCAGCAGGCGGACGGTCCGCACCTCGGAGCGTCACAGCAAGCGCACTGATCCTCGTTCCGTTGGCTCACCAATGCGCTCGTGCGTGCTCGAAAGCGCGCTCAAGTTTTGGTCCGATCCGATCCGTCCGCGTTGCTTTTCGACTTGTCCGCCTCCGCGGCGTGTTCATCGGCGACCCACGAGACGAAGAGGCGTATCCAATTCTCGTTTGGCTCAAGTATTTGCACGCCGACGCGCGCCGTACCGTAGATGGCTGGCACCGTGCGCGCGACGCGCGCCGTGACTTCGACGGGCGAGCCATCGGGACGGTGGGCGCGGATGTACAACCGATCGCCGACGTTCACCTTCTGGTTGAGATGAAAGAGCGCGCCCATGGTTGAGATGTCGTCCGTCTCGGTCGGTTCGCTCCACGCCTCTCCCTCATCCGTTCGACCCGAAACGACGATGGGCAATCGCAGCGCCATGCGCAGCGCGAAGCGTCTTTCTTCGTTGCCGTGTCTGGTCATTGATCCCTCGCGTCGCGGTCTTTCATCCCTCTATCGCTCTTCGACGTCCCAGCGGTAGAAGCCCTCTCCGGTCTTCTTGCCGAGCTTGCCTTCGGCCACCAAGCGGCGAAGTATCTCCGGTGGGCGGAAGGTCTCCGACCCGAGTTTGCGGTGCAAGTATTCGGCGATGGCGAGCCGTACGTCGAGTCCGATGAGGTCGCTCAAGCGAAGCGGTCCCATGGGATGGTTGTAGCCAAGTTCCATCGCCATGTCGATGTCGCGCGCGCTCGCCACGCCTTCTTCCAACATGCGCATCGCTTCGAGTCCGAGCGCTACGCCGAGCCGACTCGAAGCGAAACCGGGCACGTCGCGCACCGTGATCGGTTCCTTCTTCATGCGTCGCCCGACCCGTTGCACCATCTCCACCACTGCCGGAGCGGTCTGCTTGCCGACGACGATCTCGACCAGTTTCATGATGTGGACCGGGTTGAAGAAGTGCATGCCGACGACGCGCGCCGGGATCTGCGCGGCGCTGGCGATTTCGCTGATCGAGAGCGACGAGGTGTTGGTCGCAAAGATAAAAGGGCGCGTCGCCGATTGCTCGATCTGGCGGAGAAGCTCTTGCTTGAGTTCCAGTTTTTCGGGCGCCGCTTCGATGAAAAGATCGGCCTGCAGAGTCCGTTCGAGCCGAAGCGTACCGCGAATTCGCTGCAACGCCGCATCGCGCTCGTCGTCGGTGAACTTGCCGAGTTGAATGGCCCGGTGCAGGTTGCGCTCGATGCGTTCCACGCCATGCTCCAACGCTTCGCGGCTCGTATCGTAGAGAACAACGCCGTAGCCAGCCATGGCCGCCACCTGTGCGATGCCGTGACCCATCGTCCCAGCGCCGAGGACGGCGATGGTTTCGATCTCGCTGGGTAGCTGCTCTCCGCTCACCGACATAAGCTTTGTTGGACGCGCGGCGACGGTTGCCGCGGCGTTCGCGTTTCGACTTCGACGTGCGCAAAAGTTATACTACACGGCGGAGTGAAAAGGCTAGACTCGAATCGACGGGAATGGCACGCATGGCGTCTCGCCATGCGTGTTGGTGAGAGCGAGACGTGACGGAAAATCAACGCTGCAGGCAACCAGAAGGAGCAAGGCATGACCGAAGAAAGAGACGCAAGGCGCCCGACGAAGCGCGATGTGGTCATCATCGGATCAGGGCCGGCCGGATTGACCGCCGCCATCTACGCGGCGCGCGCCGATCTAAAACCGCTCGTGATCGAAGGGCCACAACCGGGCGGACAGTTGATGATCACAACCGATGTGGAAAACTACCCGGGCTTTAGTCGCGGTATTCAAGGCCCAGAGTTAATGGAAGAGTTTCGCGCGCAAGCCGAGCGGTTCGGCGCCGAATTTTTGAGTGCGTGGATCGAACGCGTCGATCTCGGTCGGCGGCCCTTTGCCATCTACACCACGGAAGGCGTGGTTACGGCACGCGCGTTGATCATCGCTTCCGGAGCCTCGGCCAAATGGCTCGGCGTCCCCGGTGAAGCGCCGGCGCCGGAAGGTTTCGGCGGGCGCGGCGTGAGCGCGTGCGCGACGTGCGACGGCTTCTTCTACAAAGGCAAGCACGTCGTCGTCATCGGCGGCGGCGACACGGCGATGGAGGAAGCGATCTTTTTGACGCGCTATGCCTCGCGCGTGACGGTGATCCATCGACGTGCTTCGTTGCGCGCGTCCAAAATCATGCAGGACAAAGCCTTCAAGAATCCCAAGATCGATTTCCTGTGGGATACGGTGGTGACCGAGATCGTCGGCAACGATGAACAGGGCGTCACAGGCGTGCGCATCCGCCACACGAAGACCAACGAAGAACGCATCTTCGCGTGCGAAGGTGTCTTCGTCGCCATCGGCCACAAGCCCAACACGGAACTGTTTCGCGGGCAGTTGGAGATGGACGAGATGGGTTACATCATCACCAACGGGCGCTCGATGGCGACCAGCGTGCCCGGCGTTTTCGCCTGCGGCGACGTGCAGGATCCGTTCTATCGTCAAGCGATCACTGCGGCGGGCACCGGCTGCATGGCCGCCATCGATGCCGAACGCTACCTGGACGATCTGCCGGTTGAGTTGCCCGACGGCGAAGAAGTGACGATCCA
>CAKZOF010000192.1 GCA_937135995.1 uncultured Pyrinomonas sp. | reverse complement strand
CCTCGCAACAGGGCTCGGTCGCCGTGCGTTCGGTCGAGATCGACTATGACGATGAACGCGCTGTCGGGGTGATGAAGGTCAGCGGGATTACCGCTTCGGAATTCGAATGGAAGGATGGCCGGCTGGTCGTCGATGCCAGCGCCACCGACCTCGCGGGAGAGATGAGCCTGACCCTTCTCGACGGCGCGGTCGCAGCCCAGGCGACGCTGGGTGTGGTGATCGACAGGTCGAACGGCGCCGCCCGCATGAGCGCGCGCATCAGCAACATGGCCGCGGCCGACCTTGCGGCGCTTGCGCCACCGCTCGCCTGGCTCGGCTCGGTGCATGGCCATCGCACCCGCGCGCTTGGCGTCGAGCATTTCGGCCAGACCGGCACGATCGCCGACCTCTACCGCCACTTCGGCATCGACGCCGCCGGCATCGCCTACATCGCGCGCCGTCTAGGATTGACGATCACGGACGTGTGGGAAGTCGCCACTTTCTACACGATGATCAACCTGAAGCCGGTCGGCAAGTACCACATTCAAGTCTGTCGCACGCTCTCGTGCCAACTTCTCGGCGCTGAAAAGATCGTCGAGCACATCTCAAAGAAGCTCGGCATCAAGCCGGGCGAGACGACGCCCGATGGGCGCTTCACGCTCTCGTGGGTCGAGTGCTTGGGTTCATGCGGCACGGCTCCGGCGATGCAGATCGGGTTCGACTACTACGAAAACCTGACGCCGGAGAAGGTGGATGAAATTCTCGATTCGTTGAAGGAGCGAGATGGATGAGCAGTGACGACGGTGGGGCCGTTGCGGCGACGCTGCACGGCTGCGCGCTCGAACGAGAGCACCCAAGACTCATGTCTTGACCGCCGTCACCGTTCGGCCATCACCCTGAAAGGCTTATGCGTATCGAAGCGATTGGTTGCGAACCGCTTCTGCTGGCGCGGTTCAATCTCGAAAACTCGCGTTCGCTCGAAACCTACCGGCGACACGGCGGCTACGAAGCGCTGCGCAAAGCTCTGACCACGATGTCGCCCGCCGACGTGATCAACGAAGTCAAGAAGTCGGCCCTTCGTGGGCGCGGCGGCGCAGGCTTCCCGACGGGCACGAAGTGGAGCTTCGTTCCGAAAGATTCGCCCAAACCGAAGTACGTCGTCTGCAACGCGGACGAATCCGAACCGGGCACGTTCAAAGATCGCTACTTGATGGAGCGCGATCCGCACATGCTGATCGAAGGCATGTTGATCGCCGCTTACGCGCTCGGCGCGCGCACCGCCTACTGCTACACGCGCGGCGAGTACAAGTACTTGATCGACATCATGGACCAGGCGATCGAAGAGGCGCGCGCCGCCGGATTGGTCGGCGAGCGCATCTTCGGCACGGACTTCTCCTGCGAAGTCTACACGCATACGGGCGCCGGCGCTTACATCTGCGGCGAAGAGACGGCGCTTTTGAATTCGCTCGAAGGTCTGCGCGGACATCCGCGCATGAAGCCGCCTTTTCCAGCGGTCGCGGGGCTTTACGGGTGTCCGACCGTGGTCAACAACGTCGAGACGCTCTGCGCCGTCCCGTGGATCATCATGCACGGCGGCGACGCTTACCGCAGCTTGGGTACCGAGAAGAGCGGCGGAACCAAGCTCTGGTCCGTCTCGGGCCATGTCAAGTATCCGGGCGTTTACGAACTGCCGATGGGATACGACGACATGGAGAAGTTCATCATGGAGGATTGCGGCGGCATCCCGAACGGGCGCAAGCTCAAGGCCGTCATCCCTGGCGGCTCGAGCGTCTACATCATGCGCGCCGAAGACATCATCGGCAAAGACGTGCGTATGGACTACGAAGGGCTGGTTGCCGCTGGCTCGATGGTCGGCTCGGGCGGCTTTATCGTCATGGACGATACGGTTGACATCTTCGAATCGACTAAGAATCTGATCGAGTTCTACAAGCACGAATCGTGCGGCTGGTGTACGCCATGCCGCGAGGGGACCGACTGGCTGGTCAAAGCCTTCAAACGCATCGCGCGCGGCGAAGGGCGCCCCGAAGACGCTCAACTGCTGCTTGACCTTTGCGACAACATCGAAGGTAAATCCTTCTGTCCGTTGGGCGACGCGGCGGCGTGGCCGATTCAGTCGGCGATCAAGCGATTTCCCGAAGATTTCAAGCGTCACCTGCTCCCGCTGGCTGAACAAGAGCGCGTTCCAGCCGTCGCCTGAAATAGAGCGACGTGCGAGGAGCCAAAAGCGAGAGTTTTTCAGTGAGAATGCCACCGTGCAGCGAACCACAGTCAATCAAATAGAGAGATCATGGCGGAACTAGTCAAAGTCACCATCAACGGCGAAGTTTACGAGGTCGAAAAAGGCCGGTTGTTGATCGACGTGTGCCGCGAGAAGGGGCATGCCGTGCCGTCGTTCTGCTACTACGCAGACCTTGCGCTGCAAGCTTCGTGTCGCATGTGTCTGGTGCGCATCGAGAAGATGCCGAAGCTGCAAACTTCCTGCACCGTCACCGTCACCGACGGCATGGTCGTCACCACCGAGTCTGAGGAGATCGAAAAGGCGCGACGCGGCATGCTCGAATTCTTGCTCGCCAACCACCCGCTCGATTGTCCGGTTTGCGATCGCGGCGGCGAGTGCGAGTTGCAAGAACTGACGTTCGATTGGGGCAATCTCGAGGAACGCTTCATCGAACCGAAGAACTATCAGCCCGAACGCTATCTGTCGCCGATGGTCGCCAACGATCCGCAACGCTGCATCCTCTGCAAACGCTGCACGCGCGTTTGCGATGAGTGGATGGGCGAAGAGGCGATCGAAGCGGGCGGGCGCGGCGTGGCGACCATCATCAGCGCCTATGGTGACTGGCTCAACTGCTCGCAGTGCGGCAACTGCATCGAGGTCTGCCCGACCGGCACGCTGCTCGATGCGACCTATCGCCATCAAGCGCGCCCGTGGGAGCTTGTGCGCACGGTTTCAACCTGCACCTTCTGCTCCGACGGATGTCAATTGGCGCTCGGCGCGCGCGGCGAAGAGGTGCTGCGCACGGTGGCGCGCGACCGCTACGTCAATGGCATCAACGGCGAGTTCCTGTGCGTCAAAGGGCGTTTCGCTTCGCACCCGTTCGTCAATCACGAAGCGCGCCTGCGCACGCCGATGATCCGCTACCGCAAGGGCGGCAAACTCGTCCCGGCCACGTGGGATCAAGCCATCGAGTTCGTCGCGCAACGCCTCTCCGCCATCAAGGAAGAGCACGGGCCACAAGCGATCGGCGTCGTCGGCAGCCCGCGCTTGACCAACGAAGCGAACTACACGCTGTTGCGCTTCGCGCGCGATGTCATCGGGACGGAAAATTACGCGGCGACTGATGCTTTCTCGCTCGTCCCCTTCTTCGAGAACATGGGCGCGCCGCTCGCCACGCACCGCGACATACGTTACGCGCAGACCATCCTGCTGATCGGCGGCGAACCCGAAGAACTGCAACCGCTGACCGGCAAACAGATCCGCCAAGCCGTGCGCAATGGCGGCGCGCGCTTCATTCTGATCAACAGCGTGCCGATCCGCTTGAAGAAGAACGCCGCGCAGTTCGTCCACGTTCGTCCCGGAACCGAAGAGGCGGCGCTCCTAGCGCTTGCCGACGCCGACAGCGTCGAATTCGCCGCGCGCAAGATGGGCGTCGAAACGAGCGAGATCGAACAGGTCCGCCGCGCGCTCAGCGAAGCGCAAGGCACCGTCGTGATCGCGTTCGGCGAGTTGAGCCCCGCTGCGCAGAAAGCGCTCGCCCAACTGCCACACCTTTACGCTGGCGACGGACGCCGCTTCTTGTTCCATCCGCTGCCCCTTTTCAACAACAGCGTCGGCGTCCACGACATGGGGTTGATGAGCGGCGCGATGACGGCCACCGAGATGCTCGACGCCGCAGGCAAAGGGGTCCGCGCTCTGTACGTCGCCGGGAGCTTCCTGCCGCAACACTTGAAGGGGCGCGAAGAGGCGCTCAGCAAGCTCGACCTTCTCGTCGTCCAAGAACTCTTCGAGACCGCGACGACCGAGTATGCCGACGTCGTGCTGCCGGCGGCTTCGTTCGCCGAAGTCGATGGCACGTTCACGAACAACGCCGGACAGGTCCAGCGCGTGCGCCAAGCGATTCCGCCCGTTCATCTATCGAAACCCGATTGGCTGATCGTCGCTTCGGTGGCCGAAGCGATGGGCGCTCGATTCGGCATCGAACTATCAGCGAGCGCCATCTTCCGCGACATCGCGGCCAATGTTCCGGCCTATCAGGGCTTGCGGTATCCGTTGCTCAAGGATGAATCGCGCCCCGTTCAGGTCAAACACGAGATCGCCCAACGGCGCGACATCGGCAGCGCGATCGAAACGCTGCGCGCGGCGATCGCGCAGGCAGATGAAACGGCGGCGAAGATCACGGAGACGCCGCCCGTCGGGCACGAACTGTTCAAGCTCGGCACGTTAACCGAGAAGCTGCCGCAGTTCCATTATCTGGCGGCGGGCAATCCGAAGCCGGAGAACACGCTCGCTTCGTCGCCGCTCGTGCAGTTGACGATCGACGCGGCGCTGCGCAGACAAAGGCAAGAAATGGCCCTGGCTGGCGATTGAAGATCGGGCGCATCCTCGATTGAAGCTTGCGGGCGATGCCCCGGGGCGGTGTGAGCGAGGCGTTGAAAAAGCGTGCGGTTTCGCGCCTCTGAGAAGGTTTTGTTTGCGCGAGGCAGACGGCCCCGCGCCGCGAAAGATGAACACATGAGGATCGCGCGAGGAGATCGGCCTCTCAGCGCGGAAGCGGCGCATGGCTCGGTTTAAAGGAGTTCCGAGCGACGGCGATGCCGATCTTACGGCGTTGTTTGGCTTTCGCTCGCTTGCACGCGCAAGTCCCGATTAGTACCATAACTCGTTTTTCTGTCACCGATCCGGTAGGTTCGCCATGGACTTGAGCAACCCTTACATCCAAGCCGCGCTGCAGTTCCTAGCCATCTTCATCACTTTCAACGTCGTCTTGATGATCGTCGCCTATACGGTTCTGGCTGAGCGGCGCATTCTCGGCTTCATCCAAGGACGTTTGGGGCCGAATCGCGTCGGGCCGGGCGGCGTATTGCAACCGTTCGCCGATCTCCTGAAGTTCATCTTCAAAGAGGAGATCGTGCCCGATAAATCGACGCGCTTCGTCTATTTCCTCGCGCCCATCATCGCCGTCACGTCGGCGATGATGACGCTGATCGTCTATCCGTTCGGCCCGCGCGTCACGCTTCCCTACTTCGGACAGGTCGAATTGGTGATCGCGCGGTTCGACATCGCGCTCCTTTATGTTCTAGCCGTCACCTCGATCGGCGTTTACGGCATCGCGCTTGCCGGTTGGGCTTCGAACAGCAAGTACAGCTTGATGGGCGGTCTGCGCTCTTCGGCGCAGATGATCTCTTATGAGCTTTCGTTAGGGCTATCGCTCGTCGGCGTCATCTTGATGAGCGGGACGCTCGATCTATACGAGATCGTCGAGCAGCAATCCGGCTGGTATGGATTCAAGTGGAACATCTTTCCGCAATTCATCGGCTTCGTCGTCTATTTGACGTCGGCGATTGCCGAGACCAACCGCGTGCCATTCGATCTACCGGAAGCCGAGACCGAACTGGTCGCCGGATTCCATACGGAGTATAGCGCGCTCAAATTTGCGCTCTTCTTCATGGCCGAGTACATCAACATGTTCACCGTCTCGGTCTTGGCGACGACGCTCTTTCTGGGCGGCTGGAACGTGCCCGGACTTGCGCTGCTGTTCGCTCCGGGGTCGATTCCTTTCGCCGTTTTCAGCGTCATCGGCTTCTTCGTCAAGGTCTTCTTTTTCCTCTTCCTTTACATCTGGCTGCGCGGGACGCTGCCGCGCTTCCGGTTCGATCAACTGATGGCTTTCGGGTGGAAGTTCCTGCTGCCGGTCGCGCTGCTCAACGTCGTGCTGACGGCGACGCTCGTCTGGCTGGGCGTGTTGTGATGAAAGCTGAGCGGTTCGATCTTCAGCTCGAATGAAGGAAAGCTCGAACTTCGATTAAACGATGACGATTCTGATCTTTCTGCTGCTGGCTGCGCTGACCATCGGCTGTGCCGTGGCGATGGTGGCGCAACGTAATCCGCTCTACAGCGCCATCGCCCTGATCGGCGTCTTTCTCGGCATGGCTGGAATCTACGTGACGCTGGCCGCGCCGTTCATCGCGGCGATTCAAGTGATCGTCTATGCGGGCGCGATCATGGTGCTCGTCGTCTTCGTCATCATGCTTCTGAACGTCGAAGAGGAAGTGCGCCGCCCGATCCGCCTGCGTCGTCTAGTCCCGCTCGGCGTGCTCTTGGCGGCGATCTTCTTCGCCGAGGCGGCGTTCATCATCTACTTCGTCGAGACTTCGGCCTACAACCCGCCGCCGGCGACGCAATCGAACGTCGGGCTGACGGCTTCGGTCGGCACCGGACTCTTTACGAAATATCTTTTGCCGTTCGAGATCACATCGCTTTTGATCCTGATGGCGATCGTCGGCGCGATCACGCTGGCGCGCCGCGTGTCGACGCTGGAAGGCGGCAGAACCAGACTGCGTGCGACGGAAGAGACGCGCAGCCAGACGAGCGCCGATTGAGTGTGATCAACCCGAGCGCATCGAACGCTTTGATCGAGCGCCGACCGATTCGCCAAAGACAATCATCGAGAGGACGCACGGAAGATGGTTCCTTTATCTTGGTATTTGGCTCTCTCCGCCGTGCTCTTTACCATCGGCGCGGCGGGCGTCATCATCAAGCGCAATGCGATTGCGATGTTCATGTGCATCGAACTGATGCTCAACGCGACCAACATCACGTTCGTCGCCTTTTCGAGCTTCTTCCGCGACGTGACGGGCCAACTCTTCGTCTTCATCGTGATGACGGTCGCAGCAGCGGAGGCAGCCGTCGGACTCGGCATCATCATCGCCATCTTCCGCAATCGCCTGTCGCTCGATGTCGATGACGCAAGCGTGCTCAGGGATTGAGCGCGACCAACTCTCTCTTGATCGAGTTCTTTCCGTTGGGTTCTTCGGATTGCGCCATGACTGAATTCATCCACCAGCACGTTTTGAGCATCATCATCTTCGCGCCGCTCGTCGGTGCGGCCATCAACTGGCTCATCGGACGCCGCCTGCGCAGCGAAGCCTTCATCGGCACGGTTGCCTGCACAGCGGTCGGGATTTCGACCGTCTTCGCCTTCATCGCGGCCTTTCGGCCTGAAACGGGCGCGCTGCGAGCGGAAGCCCCCATCCTCGAACATCTTTGGACGTGGATCGAGGTCGGAACTTTCCGCGCCGATTTCGCGTTGGCGATGGACCGGCTGAGCGGCATCTACGCGCTCTTCATCACGGGCGTCGGCCTTCTCATCCACATCTTCGCCACGGGCTACATGCACGGCGACGGCGGTTTCTACCGCTTCTTCTCCTACATGAACCTCTTCATGTTCATGATGCTCGTGCTCGTGCTCGGCGACAATCTGTTGCTCATGTTCGTCGGATGGGAAGGCGTCGGTCTCTGCTCGTACCTGCTGATCGGCTACTACCTCGACCGCGACGAAGCGCGCGTGGCGGCCAAAAAAGCCTTCGTCGTCAACCGCGTCGGCGACTGGGGCGTGATCCTCGGCGTGATGCTCATCTTCTTCTTGACCGGTTCGATCAGTTTCTTCGACAAGCCGGATCTGCCGAGCGCGCTGCGCATCATCGGCGAGATGCCGATCGAACCGTTCGCGTGGAGCGCGCTCTTTGCCGGCGGCATCACTTCCGCCGCCATCCTGCTCTTCATCGGCGCGACCGGCAAATCGGCGCAGATTCCGCTCTACGTCTGGTTGCCCGACGCGATGGCCGGTCCAACGCCCGTCTCCGCCCTGATCCATGCGGCGACCATGGTCACCGCCGGCGTCTACATGATCGTCCGTTGCTCGCCGATCTACGCGCACGCGCCGACGGCGATGTTCATCGTCGCCGTGATCGGCGCCGTGACGGCCCTGTTTGCGGCGACCATCGGTCTAGCGCAAAACGACATCAAGAAGGTTTTGGCTTATTCGACCATCTCGCAGATCGGTTACATGATGCTCGCTTGCGGCGTCGGCGCGTTCGTCGCCGCCATCTTCCACGTGATGACGCACGCTTTCTTCAAAGCGCTGCTCTTTCTGGGATCGGGAAGCGTCATCCATGCCATGCATCACGAACAGGACATGCGCCGGATGGGCGGGTTGCGCAAGTACATGCCGATCACCTTCGCCACCATGATCACGGGCTGGTTGGCGATCTGCGGCATCCCGATCTTCGCCGGCTTCTTCTCGAAAGACGAAATCCTGTGGAAGACGTGGAGCACGGAAGCTTTCGCCATCCCGCACGGCGCAAGCCGCGCGCTCTGGACCATCGGCGCAATCACGGCCCTGTTGACCGCTGTCTATATGACGCGCCTAATGGTCATGACCTTCTGGGGCGAAGAGCGCTTCCGCGAAGCGCACGCGCACGACGCAGAGGCTAAGCCGCACGCCGCCGTTCACGCTTCCGCCGGCAGCCACGCGCATGGCGAACACGCGGGCGCGCATCACCACCACGGCCCGGTGACGCCGCACGAATCGCCTCCGGTGATGACCATTCCGCTCGTCGTCCTCGCCGTGCTTTCCACTTTCGGCGGGCTGGTCGGCGTGCCCTATGCGCTGAGCGGCGGCGCGATCCCGAACTACTTCGAAAAGACGCTCGAACCCATCGTCGCACACGCGCCGACGCACGAAGAAGCGGCCAACATCGAAAAGCGCATCGCGCAAACGGTGGCGCGCAGAGGAGCCGAAGCGCCTGCGGCACAACCGGCGGCGCACGAAACCAAACACGAGACGGCGGAGCATGCAGCCCATTCGCCCGAAGAGGTGCGCTCCGAGCGCATCTTCAGCGCGATCTCCGTCGCCATCGCGCTCGTCGGCATCGGCATCGGCTGGAGCGTCTTCAGCAAACGCCCGTTGCTTCAGATGCCGCGCTTGCTCGAGAACAAGTATTACGTCGATGAGATCTACGACGCAGTGATCGTCAAACCGATCGTCGTCGGCTCGCGCGAAGGGTTGTGGAAGATGTTCGATGTCGGCGTGATCGATGGCACGCTCCATGCCATTGCCGATGGCGTCGCCCAGCTCGGCTCGCTCGCCCGGCGGCTGCAACCGGGGTTCGTGCGCACCTATGCGGCGATCATCCTCGTCGGCGCGCTCATCTTGATCGGATATTTCGCTTACTACGGCGTGCTGCTGCTCATTCGTCAATAAACCGAGCGCAGGCATGCTCTTCGGCTGTTAGCTGAACTTCGTGAAAGGCGCAGCTTTCAACTGCAGCGAATTCCAAAGACGCTCAAGGTTGATCGAAGATGCTTCAACAGAACCTGATCTCCGCCCTCATCCTGCTGCCATTCATTGGCGCGCTGGCCACGGCCGCGCACGGTTTTGCGCCGTACAGAAAGCCGACGCACTACCGTTGGATCGCACTCGGTTTTTCACTGGCCACTTTCGCCCTCTCGCTGTTTCTCATTCGCGGCGGCGAACCGAGCATGTTGAGCGGCTTCTTCTTTGAGGAGAACCGCGCGTGGATCGAATCGATCGGCGCACGCTACCACGTCGGCGTCGATGGCATGAGCCTGTGGCTCGTCATCTTGACGACGCTGCTCGTACCCATCTCGATCCTTGCCAGTTGGAACATCGAGAAGCGCCCGCTCGCCTTCTTCATGTTCATGCTGCTCCTTGAAAGCGCGATGATCGGCGTCTTCGTCTCGCTCGACCTGCTCGTCTTCTATCTCTTCTTCGAAGCGTCGCTCGTGCCGATGTTCTTCCTGATCGGCATTTGGGGCAGCGGCGAGCGCAGGGTCTATGCGGCGGTCAAGTTCTTTCTCTACACGGCGGTTGGGAGCCTCTTGATGCTCGTCGGCATCATCGCGCTCTACTACTTCTTCGGAACGTTCGACTATCCGTCGATCCTCGATGCGATGCGGGCCGGAACCGTGACGCTTTCGGCGCGGGCTGAATTCTGGCTCTTCCTCGCCTTTGCGCTGGCGTTCGCCATCAAAGTCCCCGTCTTCCCGTTGCACACGTGGTTGCCGGACGCGCACACAGAAGCGCCCACTGCCGGCTCCGTGATTCTGGCCGGCATCCTGTTGAAGATGGGGACTTATGGTCTGCTTCGTTTCAACCTCGCGCTCTTTCCGGATGCCGCGCGCGATTTCGCACCGATGATGGTGACGCTCGCC
>CAKZOF010000191.1 GCA_937135995.1 uncultured Pyrinomonas sp. | reverse complement strand
GCGTGGACCGCTGCGACGTCATCCATCTGGTGCCGAGCGGCGAGTGGCGCATCAGTCATGAATGGCGCGCGCGCGACGACGTGCCGTCGAGCTTGGGAACCACGATCCCGGTCGATCTCGACCAGTTGGCGAAGCACTTCGATCTGACGCAGCCGATCAAGCTCGACGATGCGCTTTCAGCCACGCTCGATCCGCGCGCGCGCGCGCTGGCCGCCAGCCTCGGAACGCGATCGCTCTTGGTGGTCCCGGTGGTGCTCAGCGGGCAGGTCCTTGGCTTCGTCGGGCTGCACTCGACGCGCGCGCCGCGCGTCTGGCTCGATGAAGAGGTCGCTTTTCTCCAATCCATCGCACGACAGATCGCCGTCGGCTACCAGTACGCGCGCCTGTACATGGACAAGCAGCGCGAGGCTGACCGCACGCGCGCGTTGCTGGAGATCGCCAACGCTTTGAACGCGCGTTCGGACTTCAGCGAAGTCACTTCGCTCGTGTTGGAACGCGCCATCGCGCTGGTCGGTGCCGATTACGGTGCGCTCGGCGTCGTCGATCAGCACAATCAGGCCATTCGTCTCGCCGCCTTTCGCGCCGCGCCGCATGCGCAAACTTCCGGCGTCGAACGTCTCATCGCCGCGCACGGACGCGCCATCAGTCTCGCTGAGTTTCCGGCGCTGATGGAGCTGCTCGCCGAGGGGCGCACGCTTCAACTACTGGAGAACGATCTGCCGCTCGCTGTGCGTTTGGTCTTCAACTCGCAACTCAACGGGCGAGCCGCTCTGGTCGCGCCCGTGCGCATCAAGGATCAAACCTTTGGGCTGCTCGGTTTGGTGTGGAGCAAGCCGCGCGACGGCTTCGCCGAGCACGAAATCGTGCTGGTCGAAGGCATCGCCGATCAGATCGGCACGGCGCTCGAGCGCGATCAACTCTCCGCCGAGGTGATGCGTCTGCGAAGCGCGCTCGATGAGCGCCGCGCCGAAAATCGCATCATCGGGCAGGCGCCGGCGATCCGCCGCGCTATCGAACTCGCGTTGAACGTCGCCGATACGCAGACCTCCGTGCTGATTCAGGGCGAATCGGGCACGGGCAAAGAGTTGCTGGCTGACCTCATTCACTACAGTTCGCAACGCAAGGATAAACCATACGTCAAACTCAACTGCGGCGCGATCCCCGAAACGTTGCTCGAGTCGGAACTCTTCGGGCACGAAAAAGGTGCCTTCACGGACGCGCGGGCGCGCCGTCGCGGGCGGTTCGAAGAGGCCGATGGCGGTACGCTCTTTCTCGACGAGATCGGCGAGATGAGCTTGTCGGCGCAAGTGCGCCTGCTGCGCGTGCTGCAAGATGGGGAATTCACGCGCGTCGGCGGCAACCAGGTGCTGAAAACGGATGTGCGCGTCATCGCCGCGTCGAACGTCGATTTGGCGCGCGCCGTCGAACAGGGGCGCTTCCGGCGCGACCTCTACTACCGCCTCTCGGTCTTTCCGATCTACCTGCCGCCGTTGCGCGAGCGCGCCTGCGACATTCATCCGCTTGTCATTCACTTCATCGAACACTACAAACAGAAGACCGGACGCTTCATCTCCGGTATTTCGCGCGAAGCGCTGCAGGCGCTCGTCAGCTACGATTGGCCCGGCAACGTGCGCGAACTCGAGAACGCCATCGAGCGGGCCGTGATCATCGCCGCCGGAAGGCAGATCGAACTCGAAGATCTGCCCGAGGCGATCAGCCGCCGCTGGTTGGAGCAGCGCCCGCCGATGCGGCGTGGGCGCGGCGAGCTCAATCATGCTCCCGTGCGCTTCGAGCTAGAGATGCCCATGCCGATGGATGAGATCGAAAAACGCGCCATCGAAGCCGCCCTCAACTACACACAGGGTGACAAGACGCGCGCCGCCCGCTTGCTCGGCATCGGGCGCAAGACGCTCTACCGCAAACTCCAAGAGTACGAGATCGGCTCGGCCGCGGAAGCGAAAAGATAGCGCGCCCTGGCGCGCAAAAGTTCCGCTCACGCAAACAAGGCTCGCGCGAGCAGGCGAAGGTTTCAGATCGAGAGGCGCGCACACGCCGAAAGCGAGCGAATCCCTGCGTCGCTTTGTCGTTTCAAGCCAAAAGGCGCGCGAACGGCCCGCCGAACGTGCTAAACTCCTTGCGGAAGTGGCGATGTCAGGGCAAGAATACAGAGGAATCGATGCGGAGATCGAAGCGGCGCTGCTCGATTCCGATCTCTTCATCAAATACGGCTCGATGGGACGAGCCATCAACCGCCTACAAGAAGCGATCGCGCGCTATCCGCATTCGATCGAGTTGCGCGAGCGCTTGCGCGAAGTGGCGGCGACCATGAAGTTGCACGGTGAAGCAGCGCGCCAGTGTTTGGCATTAGCGCGGCTCTACATCGAACGCGAGAACTTCGATGCCGCGCGCGAACGCCTCATCGAGGCTAAAGAACACGCGCCGACGATCTCGATCGCTGCCGGTCTCGAAGCGATTCGCCGCGCGCGTCGTCCCGACACTGCTTCGCCGGAACTCGCTAAAACCGCGCCCCCGTCGGTGGTTATCCTCGCGGGCGATCTGGCGCTCGTCAGCATCTTCGACTGCATTCAGACCATCGAGAACTCTCGTTTGACCGGCGCATTGACGATCACAGGGAGCGAACGCGCCGGACGCATACTGTTCAACGACGGTCAGATCGTTGATGCCGAGTGCGGCGCGGACCGCGGCGAAGCGGCCTTCCGCACGCTCATCGAAGCGACCGCCGGAACCTTCAACTTCGAACGCGGAGGGCCTTACTCGATGGCGATCACGGCGGCAAGCAACACCAACCTGATCTTGGAAACGCTTCGCCAACTCGATGAGGAACGCGCCGGCGACCGCGCGGAAGATGACCTCGTTTAAAGATCGCCGCCGGACAGGCTGTGAATGGAACCGAAACGACGCGGTTTGTCCCTTCGCGCCGCCGGTGGCTTCGAGCCGCTTGGGTCACCTGCGCGGCAGCAAACCGTCTATCTTTTCACGTTCTCGATCTTGATGGCGAGCACGTCCTTGAGCGCGGCCACCGCCACGCGCTTCGGTTCCTGCGGTAGCGCGACGCCTTGAATGTCGAGCGTCGAATTCCCGACGAGTGTCGCTGTTCCGAGGCGCGTCCACCCTTTGCCGAAATCGACATAGAGCGGCACCAGCATGCGGAAGTTGTCCGAGACGCCCGATTGCGTCAACTTCCCCGACAAGATGGCTTTGCCGCCCGATGCGCTGATGGTGTAGTCGAGACGATAGCTCGGGATCTCCGTGCCGTAAACCCATTGGTTGAAGAACCAATCCATCTTTCCGTTCTCTTCGAGGTTCATCTCGGGCGTCATATGCTTTTCGACGATGCGTTTGAAGTCTTCGGTGGAAACGTCTTTGTTGTAATAGGTCTTGACGAAATCCTGCATCATCGCTTGAAATCGCGCGTCGCCCGTCCGGCGGTCGTACATCATCATGCGAATCATGTGGAGGATGTAAGCCCCTTTCGGATAGATCATGAAACGCGCGACGCTGCCGGTCTTCGCGTTGTTCAGCCGATAGCCTTGCGTGACCGGGCCGACCGTATAGGGCCGCCGCCCTTTGGTCTGCGGCCACTCTTCGGTGATCATGCGCCGCTGCTCTTCCCAGAAATCGATGAACTTGTCGAGATCGCGGCGCACGTACTGGACGTAAAGAGAGGCCGAGAACTCGGCGAAACCTTCGCTCATCCACTGATCGTGGTAGCTGGTCCAGCCGATGATGTGTCCCCACCATTGATGGGCGAGTTCGTGCGGCCCGACGTAGCGCCAAAAGGTGTCGGTGCCGCCCTTGACGCCGAAAAGCTGCACGCGCTGCGTGGTGTCGATGAAAGCCGTGTAGGGCATATAGACGAGCGTCGGCCACGCCTGACCGAAATTGATCGCTGGTTGCTGCGACATGGCGAAGCGCCCGTAAGGGAGCTTGCCGAAATAGACGTTGAAGATGCGCAACGAGTTCTGTGCCGAAGCTAAAATCTGATCGCCCATCTTGGCCGTCGAGATCGAGCCGAGTGTGGTCATAGTGTTGATGCCTTGGCTCTCGAGTTGGTCGATCTCCATTTGAAGCTGTCGCATCTCGTCGGGCACCTGCTCGTTGGCGAAGAATTGGACCAAGTAGCCGGAATCTTTATCGAGGACCTCCTTCTTCTTGAATTTGCCGTAATTGAATCCGGCGACGGCGAGTTCGATCTCGCCGCTGGTCCAACGCGCGACTTTCCAATCGTCCTCTTGTTGCTCTTCGCCAACGAGCTTGCCGGTCCCGATCAATGTGTAACCCTTCGGGTAACGGTAGGTGACATCGAAGCGCGCCCGGTCGCCGAATTGCGAGCCGCCGTTGTTCGGATACCACGAATCGCGCGGGATGAGGATGAAGTTGCCGCCGCCCGAATCGCGCAGCGCGCCTTCGCCGTCGTACTGCACGGTGACCGTGTAGGTTTTGCCCGCCTCCAGCGGCGTCGGCCAGATAACGGCGAAATCGGCGTCTTCATCCTTGTCCTCTTGAACGAAGGCGAGTTCGCGCCCTTCCGCATCGCGCACGCTACGCACGCGCAGCGACCGAAAAAGCTGGAACGGTTGAACACGTAGTTCGCTGATGAGCGGACGGAATTCCACGCGATCCGTCGCTTCGATGCGCGTCCCGCGAATGCGCGCGTCGATTTGGTGACTCAAGATGTCGTACCAACGGCGATCTTGATTGTTGTGCGCTTGGCCTTGTTTGTACTCCTCGGCGAGATGGAACGCGGTCCAGATCCCGCCGTCCGTGTCGCCGTAGCTCAACACGGCGACCTCTTCGGGGGAGACCTCCGGGATGCCGAGCGGATCGAGGATGTAAACGAGCTTGCCGAAACGCTTGCCGCCGATGAAAGCGATGAAGAAGCCGGGGCGCGCGGGCGCGTATATGTCGGCCAGCGTGCGCAGCTCGAGATTGGATTTCAGACGCCTGCGCAGCAGCTCCTGATTGTCACGATAGAGATCGCGCGCGCGTCCTGCTTGCCCGCCGGTCGACATCATTTGCGTGTTGGGCGAATTCTTCACTTCGTCGAAGGTTCGATCCGTGAAACGCATGACCAGCGTCGAGAATCGCTCTTCGAGCGCAGACCCATCGGTGAAGGTGGCGAGGCTCTTTCGCTCGACTTCGGTGGGCGGCGTCAAAGAGATCTCCCCATCGCCGATGAAGACTGCAGCAACGGTGCGGCCTTCAACCGGCGCGAGAAAGTAGATCTCGCCGCTGCGCAGCGTGAACCGCGCCGCGTCGCGTTGCAGCACCAGATTGTTGACCGTTGCCACCGCCGAGAACGGATTCGGATCCTTGGCCGCTTGCCGGAGCTTTTGATAGATGGGATCCGAGTTCGCCAGCGTCCCTTTGCTCGTCACCGTCACTTGCGCTTCCACGGGCGCGACGTTCAACTGAAAATCCAAACGGGCCGGCGCAGTCGCCACGGCGACGCCCACACGTTGCACGGGCGCAAAGCCCTTGGCGACGACCTCGATGGTGTACGTGCTTGCCGGTAGATCAGCAA
>CAKZOF010000190.1 GCA_937135995.1 uncultured Pyrinomonas sp. | reverse complement strand
CTACTTGAGCCCGCCGCTCTCCGATCGCGCGATCGAAGCTTATCGCGAGAAGGCTGCCGCCACGGCCGTCGATCGGTACGAGACGTTGACCGCGCGCGAACGCGAAGTGCTCCACTTGGCGGCGGAAGGTTACACCAACGCCGAAATAGCCGCGCGTTTAGGCATCAGCCAGCGCACGGCTGAAACGCACCGCGCGCACCTCATGCACAAGTTGGGGTTGCACACGCAAGCCGACTTGATCCGCTACGCGCTGCGGCGCGGCATCATCCCGATGGAAGACTGACCGGCAAGTGTGGGCGGAAGATCGCCCGGGCCAACCACAAGGTGGGATGTCTCTTCGCAAGCTGGCACCGGAGCATCTGCGTGCGGTTCAAACTGTCCTCATCGAAACGGATCTCACTTCCCTTGATCCCTAAGACGATGAGAAAGCATCGTTGATCGTCGGCGCGCCCTTTTCCGTGAAAGTTCCCCTCGGAAACTGGCTTGAGGGCGAGGGCGGCGGAGTTTAAAATCGGGCGGGATGGAAGAGTCCGAAGCCGTCGCGCGATCCAAATTCATCGGCCCACTGTCAAAGGGCCTGCGCGCCACGGCGTCGCTCTACGATGGGATTGAAAGTTCGTTCGAGGATGCGCGCACGCAACGAAGCTTCGCCGTCTTTCTCGTCTTCATCTTCGCGTTCTCTCTCGTCTTGATCGAAAGCAACAGACAAGGACTGCTGCCTGAAGAACTGCGAGGGCGCATCTCCACCAATCATTTCGGAGCAGTGGCGCTGGCCTTCACTTTGTTGTTGATCTTCGAAGTTTTGTCACTCGTCTTCGCTTTGGCCCGTTCAGTGGCCGATTCGATAGGCAAGCAGTTCGAGCTTCTCTCGTTGGTGCTTTTGCGCAAAGCTTTCTTCGAGGTGTCACATTTCGGCGAGCCCGTCGATTGGAAGACCGCTGCGCCCGCCGTGCCGGTCGTCATCGCCGACATGGCGGGCGCGCTGCTCATCTTCGCGGCGACGAGCTTCTACTACCGGTTGCAACGACATCGCCGGATCACCTCGGACGAAGCGGATCAAGCGGGGTTCGTCGCGGCGAAAAAAGCGGTGGCGCTGCTCCTGTTGGGCGCTTTCATTTTGCTCGGAGCGCGAGAGATGCTGCTCATCTGGTTGAGCGTTCCTGATCGCGGCGCGCAACGCTTCTTCGAGATCTTCTACACGGTGCTCATCTTCAGCGATGTGCTGTTGGTGCTCATCGCCTTGTGCTACAGTACGCGCTATCCGGTTGTTTTTCGCAACTCCGGGTTCGCGGCGGCAACCGTCATGATGAGACTGGCGCTGACCGCTCCGCCCTACATCAACGTGCTGCTCGGTTTGGGAGCGGTGCTCTTCTCCATCGCGCTGACGCTCGCCTACAACTCCTACATGGCCAAACTGGCCGAGCGACAGTGAATCCCAACGGTTCTCTTTCCTGTGGTTCGCGGCGCGTCTCCAGCTGAAAAATACGTGCGATGCACGCCGATAAATACGTAGGTTTACGAATAGACACGGGCGCCGAAGCGCGAGAGAATCCGGCCCGTAACCTTGTCGAAAGCGCGATCCGGCGGGGTTTGGTTGCTTGCTGCAACAAATCCCCATCCGCGCCTTTCGGCGCCGCATATTTCACAAGACCGAGGAGACCAAGCGCAATGGCAGCCGAAGAGATCCCCTACGGACGAAGAACGCAACATGCGCCCGCCGTCAAAGAAGTGCACATCGTCTGGATCACGGCCGGCTTGAGCTGCGATGGCGATTCCGTCGCTGTCACCGGCGCAAGCCAACCGAGCATCGAAGATGTGCTCCTCGGCGCGATCCCCGGGCTCCCCAAAGTCCACCTACACAATCCCGTGCTCGCCTACGAGGTCGGCGAGGATTTCATGCAGTACTACTACAAGGCCGAGCGCGGCGAACTCGATCCGTTCGTCCTCGTCGTCGAAGGCTCCATCCCCAACGAAGAGATCAAGCGTGAAGGCTACTGGGCAGCGCTCGGAACCGATCCGGCCACTGGGCAACCGATCACGACGAGCGAGTGGATCAGCCGGCTGGCGCCCAAGGCTTTCGCCGTCGTCGGCATCGGCACGTGCGCAACCTACGGCGGCATCCACGCGATGGCGGGCAACCCGACCGGCTGCATGGGTCTAGCTGACTATTTGGGCTGGAACTGGCGCTCGCGCGCCGGCATCCCGATCGTCAACGTGCCCGGCTGTCCGGTGCAACCGGATAACTTCATGGAGACGGTCCTTTACCTGCTCTATCAAGCGGCGGGGCTGGCGCCGATGATCCCGCTCGACGATCAACTGCGCCCAAAGTGGCTTTTCGGCAGCACGGTGCATGAAGGCTGCGACCGCGCCGGCTACTACGAGCAAGGCGATTTCGCCAACGAGTACGGCTCGCCTAAATGCATCGTCAAACTGGGTTGCTGGGGGCCGGTCGTCAACTGCAATGTGCCGAAGCGCGGTTGGATGGCTGGCATCGGTGGCTGTCCCAACGTCGGCGGCATCTGCATCGGCTGCACGATGCCGGGCTTTCCCGACAAATTCATGCCGTTCATGGATGAACCGCCGGGAGCGCGCGCTTCGACTGGGGCTTCCGCCGTTTACGGCAGAGTGATCCGCAGCTTGCGCAGCATCACCAACGCGACCGTCAACAAAGAACCGAAGTGGCGGCGACGCGGAACCGAGTTGACGACCGGTTACCGGCCAAGGACCTACTGAAGAAAGGAGCCGCAACGATGAGCACGATGACGAGAACGAAACCCGAAGCGCCAGCCGCGACGCGCAATCTGGTCGAGATGAACTGGGATCCGATCACGCGGATTGTCGGGAGTTTGGGCATCTACACCAAGATCGATTTCAAAAACCGCGAAGTCGCCGAATGCTACAGCACCTCTTCGATCTTTCGCGGCTACAGCATCTTCATGAAGGGCAAAGATCCGCGCGATGCGCACTTCATCACGAGTCGCATCTGCGGTATCTGCGGCGACAATCACGCCACCTGCGCGATCTACGCGCAGAACATGGCTTTCGGCGTGCGCCCGCCTGCGCTCGGCGAATGGATCATCAATCTGGGCGAAGCCGCCGAGTACATGTTCGATCACAACATCTATCAGGATAATTTGGTCGGCGTCGATTTCTGCGAGCAGATGGTCAAAGAGACCACCCCGAGCGTGTGGGAGAAGGCGCAGAAGACCGAAGCGCCGAACGCGGCGCTGCATGGCTACCGCCGGATCAGCGACATCATGACGGCGCTCAATCCGTTCACCGGCGAGTTCTATCGCGAAGCGCTGCTCATGAGCCGTCTGACGCGCGAGATGTTCTGTTTGATGGAAGGGCGACACGTGCATCCTTCGACGCTCTATCCGGGCGGCGTCGGGACGGTGCCGACGATTCAGCTCTTCACCGACTATCTGGTCCGGTTGATGAAGTACGTCGAGTTCATGAAGAAGGTCGTCCCGATGCACGACGATCTGTTCGATTTCTTCTACGAAGCGTTGCCGGGCTACGAGCGCGTCGGTCAGCGGCGCGTGCTGCTCGGTTGCTGGGGATCGTTCAACAACCCGGACGTGTGCGATTACACCTACGAGCGCATGACCGAGTGGGGCAACGCGATGTATGTGACGCCGGGCGTCGTCGTCGATGGTCAACTGGTGACGACCGATCTAGTGAAGATCAATCTCGGCATTCGCATCCTGCTCGGCAGTTCCTACTACGAGGATTGGGAGAACGCCGAGACTTTCGTCCAGCGCGATCCGCTCGGCAACCCCGTCGATAAACGCCATCCGTGGAACCAGACGACCATTCCGAAGCCGCAGAAGCGCGATTTTCAAGACAAATACACGTGGGTCATGTCGCCGCGCTGGTACGACGAGCGGACGGGCGACTATTTAGCGCTCGACACAGGCGGCGGACCGATCGCCCGTTTCTGGGCGACGGCGCTCGCCGGCAAAGTCGATATCGGCTACATCAAAGCGACCGGGCAGAGCGTGAAGATCTACTTGCCGAAGACGGCGACCAAGCCCGAAGTCGAGTTCGAATGGAAGATCCCGAAGTGGTCCAACGCCATCGAACGGGATCGGGCGCGCACATACTTTCAAGCTTACGCGGCGGCGGCAGCGCTCTACTTTTTGGAGAAGGCGATGGCCGAGGTTCATGCCGGAAGGACGAAGACATGGTCCGAGTTCAAGGTGCCGGATGAGGCCATCGGTTGCGGGTTCCATGAAGCCGTGCGCGGCGTGCTCTCGCACCACGTGGTGATACGCGATGGCAAGATCGCCAACTATCACCCGTATCCGCCAACGCCGTGGAACGCCAGCCCGCGCGATATTTACGGCACGCCCGGCCCATACGAGGATGCCGTGCAGAACACGCCCATCTTCGAAGAGAATGGGCCGGACAAGTTCAAAGGCATCGACATCATGCGCGCCGTGCGCAGTTTCGATCCATGTCTACCATGTGGCGTGCATATGTATCTGGGCAATGGCAAGGTCCTCGAAGTGCGCCACTCGCCGGTCTTCGGGCCGTTCGGGAAGTGAGCATGAACCCGGAAATGCAGACTTGCGCGCAGCGGATCGAAGAGTTGGTCCAGCGGATCGAAGGTTTGGCGGACGCGAACGCGCGCGAAATTGCCGTCGAGCTCGTGCAAGAGCTTATGCGCATGCACGGTACGGCGCTCGAACGGATGCTTGAAATCGTATGTGAGCGGAAAGGGCAGGAGATCATCGAAGCTTTCGCGCGAGATGAACTCATCGGCCCACTGCTTCTGCTTTACGACCTTCACCCGCTGGACCAAGAGACGCGCGTCCGCGAGGCGATCGAGCGCGTGCGGCCATACTTGCGTTCGCATGGCGGCGATGTCGAACTCCTGCGGATCAGCGATGGTGTGGTTCACTTGAGACTTCGCGGCAGTTGCCACGGCTGCGCTTCGTCGGCGCAGACGCTGCGCTTGGCGATCGAAGTGGCGATCTACGAAGCGGCGCCGGAGATCGCCGCGCTCGAAGTCGAAGGCGTCGCGCAACCCGCCACATCTTTTGTGTCGCTCGAAAGCGGGCGGGGCAACGCCAATGGGAAACGGAAGACCCACGGCGTTTGGGAAGAGGTGGAAGCGCCGCTCTCGCTTGCGCCTGGTAGCGCGCGCATCATCGAAGCGCGCGGACGGCGCATCCTCTTCTGCCGTCTGGACGATCGCTTCTTCGCCTATGAAGACCGATGCCCAGCTTGCGGCGGCGCGCTCGATGCCGCGCGTTTCGAAGACGTGATGCTCGTGTGCCCTGCATGTGGTCGACGCTACGATGTGGTTCGCGCCGGACGTGCGAGCGACGGCGCGAACCCACACCTCGAACCGCTGCCGCTGTTGATCGAACATGGGCGGGCAAAGATAGCGCTGCCGGCGTGATCGTCTGACTTGGGTGGGCGTTTACTTTGCGAAAGAAGCGAGGCATTTAAGATTGAACGTGGTGTTATCAAGCAATAACGAGCCTTTGGTTGCGCTCCGCCGTTTGATTGGAAGGCGCGACGCACGCGGCGAT
>CAKZOF010000189.1 GCA_937135995.1 uncultured Pyrinomonas sp. | reverse complement strand
AGCGAGAAGAGATGCCACGGATTCTCCCGATAGGCCGGCTCGGTCCACAACATCAGTATCTTCGAACCGATGATGGCCGCGAGCAACATCCACAAGCCGAGATCATAGACGCGTTCGCGCGGCAAGCCATCGCGCTCGGCAAGACGCGCAGCGACGTAGAGCGCGACGAGGAAGGCCACCGCCAGCAGCAAGCCATACGTATTGATCGGGAAATCACCGATGCGAACGAGTTCCGGATACATCACCCACCCCTTTGCGATCTTTGCGGCACCAGCCCGCTCGATGCGCACCTCGAACGAACGCCTCTTTCCAACTAGACCACGCTGGAATCAACCTTGCGACCAGAGCCGACCGAAGATCGTTTCAGCGAGGGCCTCTCGCCCGCCGTCCTTGGCCGCGCCGCCTAGCTGCTTCTGCTCTGCCTTTTCGTTCCGGCATCTTTTCTGAAGATGTCGACCGCGAGCAAGGCGGCTCCGATGCAGATGCTCGCGTCGGCGACGTTGAAAGTCGGCCAGTGGTAGCTGCCGACGTGAACATCGATGAAGTCAATGACGAAACCGAGCCGCACGCGATCGATCAGATTGCCGAAGATGCCAGCGAGCAGCAGGGCGCAAGCGCCGAGCACGCGATCGTCCGACCGCGGCGTGCGAAAGAAGTAGAGGAGCACGAAAAGGGCCGCGAGCGCGGCCAGCACGACCAGAAACCACCGCCCGAAGGGGCCGCCTTCTTGCAGTTGCCCGAAGGCGATGCCGCGATTTTCGGCGTAGGAGAAATTGAGCAGGCCCGGCACAATGACGCGTTCGGAGCCGAAACGAAGCGCGCGCGCCGCCCACGCCTTGCTCATCTGGTCCACGAGAAAGATTCCGCCCGCGGCGAGCAGATAAGCTGCCCGCCACAAAGCCGCTCCCCTGTTCACCCTGTTTGCGCCTCCTGCTCAATCTCGGCTAGTGCTTGGACGCACCGCTCGCACACGGTCGGGTAGCGCGCCGACTCTCCGACGCGCGGCGAGTAGTTCCAGCAGCGCTCGCACTTCTGCCCCTCGGCGCGCGCAACGTGCACACGCAATGCGCTGTCGTCGCTCGGCTGCAGTTCGACTTGCGAGACGATGAAGAGATAGCGCAGTTGATCGCGGTAGCTTTCGAGTAGTTCGCGCAGCTCGCCGCTAACTTCGAGCCTGACGCGCGCCTCCAGCGAAGCGCCGATCATCTTCGATTGACGCGCTTCTTCAAGCGCGCGCAGCACTGCGTCGCGTACTTCAAACAATCGCTCCCACCGTTGCAACAAGGCTGCCTCATCCGCCGCCTGTTCGACGCGCGGGAACTCGGCCAAATGAACCGACGGCGCCCGTTCGCTGTGCGGCGGAAGGTTCTCCCAGATCTCGTCCGCCGTGAAAACGAGGATTGGTGCGATGAGTCGCGCCAACGCATCCGCGATTTGATAGAGCGCTGTTTGTGCTGAACGGCGCGCCGGATTGCGCGGCGCGAACGTGTAAAGTCGGTCCTTGATGATGTCGAAATAGACGGCCGAAAGCGTCACCGTGCAGAATTGATGGAGCGTGTGATAGACGGCGTGAAACTCGTACCTTTCGTAAGCATCGAGCGTGCGTGCGATCACGCGGTGCAGTTCGGCTAGCGCCCAGCGGTCGATCTCTTCCATCGTTTCGCGTGGGACTGCGTCGCGCTGCGGATCGAATTTATCGAGGTTGCCGAGCGCAAAGCGCGCCGTATTGCGGATCTTGCGGTAGGCTTCAGCTACGCGCTGCAAGATCTCCGGCGAACAGCGCATGTCCTCGTGATAGTCAGACGAAGCGGTCCACAACCGCAAGATCTCCGCGCCCGATTGTTGGATGACCTCGTTGGGCGAGATGGCGTTGCCTAGGGATTTGTGCATCGCGCGCCCTTCGCCATCGACGACCCACCCGTGCGTGATCACCGTCCGATATGGCGCGGCGTCGTGCGCCGCCAACGCGACCATCAGAGACGAATTGAACCAACCGCGGAATTGATCTCCACCTTCGAGATACACGTCTGCGGGCCAGCGCAGTGCGGGACGTTTTTCGAGCACGGCGACCGACGAAGAGCCGCTGTCAAACCACACGTCCAAAATGTCCGACTCTTTGGACCAATCGGCTGCGCCGCACTTCGGGCAGGCAAACCCTTCTGGCAAAAGCTCCTCGGCTTTGCGCGCGTACCACGCATCGGCCGACTCGCGTTCGAAGATGTCAGCGACGCGCTGCATGATTTCGGCTGAAGCGATCGTCTCGCCGCAAGCTTTGCAATAAAAGGCGGGGATCGGCACGCCCCACAGACGTTGCCGCGACACGCACCAATCGGGCCGCCCGCCGACGGTGTTGCGCATGCGCTCGCGCCCCCAATCGGGGATCCATTCGACGCGCTCGATCTCGCGCAGCGCCATCGCGCGCAAAGAGGCAGCCTCCTCTTTGGCGTCGCGCGCCGGCGCATCGAGCGAGATGAACCACTGTGGCGTCGCGCGGAAGATCACGGGATTGTGGCACCGCCAACAGTGCGGGTAGCGGTGCGCGTACTGCTCGCTGAAAAGGAGCATGCCGCGCTCGCGCAGGAGTTCGACGATCTTCGGATTGGCATCGAAGACGCGCTCGCCAGCGAAATGCTCGACTTCGGCCGTGAACCGTCCAGCGTTGTCCACCGGGCAATAGACCTCCAAGCCGTAGCGGGTGCCGATCACGAAGTCGTCGTGACCATGGCCGGGGGCCGTGTGGACCAGTCCGGTGCCCGCTTTGCCAGTCACTCTTCGGTCACGCGAAACACGCACGTCAAGTTCGGTTTCGGCGTCCGCTTCGCCGCCGAGCGTGACGTGCTCGCCGAGCATGAGCAGCGACCGGCGGTCAAGCCACGGATGGCGACACGTCAAACGATCCAGCCTCTCGCCGGGAAAGCGTGCGATGACGCGTGCGCCTTCGAGATGGCATTTCTCGATCACTGTCTCGACGAGTTCGCTGGCGACGATGTAGACCTCGTCGCCATGCTCGACCGCCGCATATTCGAACAGCGGGTTGACGGCGATGCCGAGATTGGCGGGCAGCGTCCACGGCGTCGTCGTCCAGATCAGGAAGAAGACGCGACGACCGTCCAGTTCCGGCGCGATCTTGGCCGGATCATCAGCGAACGGGAATTTGACGTAGATCGACGGGCTCGTGTGTTCGCGGTATTCGACTTCGGCTTCGGCGAGCGCCGTTTGATCATGAATGCACCAGTAGACGGGGCGCGCGCCGCGATAGACGAAGCCGCGTTCGACGAAGCGCGCAAACAGCCGCGCCGTTTCCGCTTCGTACTCGTTGGACATGGTCAGATAAGGATTAGACCATTCGCCGAACACGCCCAAACGTTGAAAGTCGCGCGTCTGGCGTCGAAGCGCGTCGGAAGCGTGTTCGCGACAGGCGCGCCGGAAAGCCACGGCGCTCATCTGCGCCTTCTTTTCGCCCAACTTGCGATCGACGTAAAGCTCGATCGGCAACCCGTGACAGTCGTAGCCGGGGACGAACGGCGCATCGTACCCCATCATGGTGCGCGACTTGATGACGAAGTCTTTGAGTATCTTGTTCATCGCCGTGCCGATGTGAATATCGGCGTTGGCGTATGGCGGCCCGTCGTGCAGGATGAATTTGGGACGCCCGCGACGCGCACGGCGAATCATCTCGTAGAGGTCCATTTCGGCCCATTTTTTCAACCGGGCCGGCTCCGATTGCACGAGATTGGCCTGCTGCGCGAACCGCGTGCGCGGTAGATTGATGGTCTTTTTCAGATCCAGTGGCGTCTCGGTGGACATACCAGCATTCTTGCTCGAATTTTTCATTTGAAGACCAAGCTGAAAGTCAACGAACCTTCCGGCCTCGTCGCAAGAGGCAATAGTACCGCACGGTTCGAGGTAAACCAAAACTAACAGAAGCGCTTTCCACGCGGAACAGCAGCCGTGCTAAAATGGCGAGCAAAATCCGACCAGCTTTGCACTGGACGGAGCCACCATGAAAAAGAAGCAGCATCTGGCAACCTGCTTGGCAGCTTCTCTCCTTGCGCTAGGTGAACAAGCGCTACCAGCGAGCCGATGGCCACGACATCCCGCAATCTCCTTCGCTATCTTCGCCACCCAAGGTAGAAATAGCATCTCCGGCACAGTCTTCGCTGAAGGCCATCGTCCAATACCGAACATTTATGTCGAACTGCTGGATGATTTGAATCGAACGCTCAGTCGCACTCGAACCGATGGCGTAGGACGTTATACCTTCGCTGGCCTTGCGGAGGGCTATTACAAAGTAAAAGTTTTACCTTACGGCACCAGTTACGAAGAGCAGACACAGGATGCGACGATCATCAACGTTTCGGCTGCTCCAGGCAAAGGAGCAACTAGTCTGCAGGTTGATTTCCACCTGAACACGGCAAGGAGCACCGCAAACAATTCGTCCGCTGCTCCACCCAGTGCTATTTTCGCCCAAGAAGTCCCAGAAGAAGCGAGGAAGTTTTATGACAAAGGGATCGCCGCTTTGCGAGAGAAAAAGGACGAGCAAGCGTTTGAATATCTGAAAAGGGCGCTAGAGATCTTCCCCGACTACTACTTAGCGCTAGACCGATTAGGAACAGAGTATGTAGTACGCGGTTACTACCGACCAGCCTTTGTATTGTTGACCAAAGCGGTTGAAGTCAACCCACGCAGCTTTTCCAGCAATTTCGGATTGGGCCTCGCGCAATATCAACTTGGCCAGTACGGTGCGGCGGCAGAAAGCTTTCGACGTGCCGCGACGCTTCACGACAGCTCAGCCAACGTCCATCTGTGGCTTGGCAAAGCACTACAACACCTCGGAAACCTCGATCGAGCGGAAGCTGCTCTTAAGCGCGCTAATCAACTGAGCGGGGGTACGGTAGCGGAAATACATTGGCAGCTGGCTCGCATCTACAACGAGCAGAAACGTTACCGAGAGGCCGCCGACGAACTGGAACTCTTCCTCAAATACCAACCTGATTCGCGCGATGCGGAGAAGATCAGACAGATCATCAAACAACTGCGCGAAAAACACGCTACTCGCTGACAGGAAACAGAATTCCAAGACAGCTTGATGCCAACACCAAGCGTCCATCGTCAAGGCGCGAGTTAGTTTTTCAAAGAAGAGCTCGAACATGCAAGTTGGCCGCATGCAAGTTGGCC
>CAKZOF010000188.1 GCA_937135995.1 uncultured Pyrinomonas sp. | reverse complement strand
CGTGTGGTGAGATAGGGCGGAGCGAGGCTCTCTCGGAAGCGAAACGCCGCTCGCGTGCGGCTTCGGTTGAGACGAGCGACCGGGGCGGCATTCGGTCCGCTATTTGGCACGATGCTTGCTCGGCATATTGACGACCAAACGACCGAAGGGGGAACAAAGGTCATCGGGTCAGGCTCGGAGACGGGAATTGGGCAAGGCAGGCTTTGGGGGAGGCTTTACTTGCCCAATTCAGAGCCGGCCAAAACAAGGGGTTCATTGGCACGGGCTCAAGCCAGTCAAAGAGCGCAATCGTAAAAGCCGACAATGAACCTTCAGGGTTAGGGGGAGCCTTGAGGGTCGTTGTCGGCCTCTTTTCTTCACCTTGGGACCAGAGCGTAACTCTCATTACGCCCGAAGAAGAACGGGCCTTTCGTGGCCAGCAAGTGCACAACTTCAAGAGGGCAGACGAAGAGGCTGATCCGTCGCAAGGCGGCAAGGCTCGGGCTGGCAAGATCGATGATTGTGCGTTCCGGGAAGAACGAAGTCAATCACTACCGGATGATTCACGGACGTGAAGCCACGCAGAATAATTGTCTCGGTGGTTTGCGCGCGGAGTGTCGAAGCGATTCATCGCTGGACCGGAATTGCACGCAATCAATGTTTCCGACGAACGTTCAGCGCGGCGGTTCCGCTCCGCAAGCGCGCATCGCCAGCAGTTTTGCGAGACGTTCTCCGAGCGCGTTCGGCTTTTTACTCGTCTTGGTGCGAGCTCGTGACGGCGGCTGTTTTAAGGCCGCGCCCCGCCCAAGACTCGCGGGGCGAAACTGACGTCTTGGTTCAAGCTCGTGACGGCGGCTGTTTTGGGGAGCGATGTTCGCCGAGCTGGCAGGCGTTTCAGGGTTGTGCCGCTTTGTAGCGGACTCTGACGCCTTCGGGCGGCAGGATGAGCAAGCGGCGTGTTGTGCTGTACGAAACGTTGAGCGGCGAGTAGGCCAGAACGTAACGGTTGCGCCGCAGTTCGTCGCAGATCGCTGCCGCCGCCTGTTTCGGGTCGTCGGGCGCGAAAGCCATTCCGCCGGTGCTCTCCACTAGTTGTCGGATGGCTTCCGACGGTTTGGGGCGGTCGCGACGATAAGCGCCGCCGGTGCGATCCGGAAGCTGAAGCGCATAGACGGTGATGTCCTGCCGCTGAAGTTCGGCGAGAACTTCGTCGAAGCGCGTTTTGCTGCCGCGGTCCAGTCCA
>CAKZOF010000187.1 GCA_937135995.1 uncultured Pyrinomonas sp. | reverse complement strand
CGCGCCGTTGGGAACGCCCATCGGACCACGCGCCGGTGGTCGCTCAATTCTCCGACACGTCGAAAGAGTAGGTAGTGCAACGCGTGCCTCGATGACGGCTCGCGTCAAGATCGTCGAATGGAAGCGAGGAGCAGCCAGCATCAACGAGCATGACTCCGTTGGAGATCATCCAACTCGTCGGTTACAGCACAGGAGCTGCGTTGCACCTGTGGATCGGCAAGCTTTTGCTCGGCAAGCGACGCAACACGCTGGAACGTGTGTTGCTCTTGTTGACGGTGACCGTCGGACTGTGGCACGCGAGCAATTTTGCGCTCGTGCTTCGCCGTGCGCTCGGCGTGGAGCGTTGGGGCGCTTGGCCGCGCGTGGCTGACACGGTGGCCGTCGTTTCGATCACGCTCGCCTATTCGCTTCTGCTTCACGTGCATCTTCACCTGTGGGCGAACTTCCGGCAAAGAGCTTTTACGCGCTTCGAGCGCGTCAGAGTCTATTTGTCGTACATCCCGCTCCTGTTTTTGACGATCGCCGTCCCGCCGATATGGAGCGGTCCGCATGCGCCGATGTTCGAAAAGATTGCGTATCTGGTCCTGCCTTTTGCGCTCTGGGCTGCCTACGTCCTCTTGCTCGTGGCCGGCACGGACCTATTGATCGCGCGCGCCAGTCGTGAGGCGAGCCAGCGAAAGTTGATGGCCACGCTGGCCATCTCCTTCATCATCACCGCCGCGCTCATTCTCATCGTGTATGCCGTCGGCTTCGGCGCGCAATCGCGGTGGGGCGCCTACTTGCAGACGATGGCCAATCTCGGTTCACTTCTGCCGACGGCACTGCTCGCGTATCACATCTACCGTTATCGCTACTTGGAACTGATCATCGAGCGCAGCTTGGTCGTCGCCGTCTTCGCTGTCTCGGTCTTGCTCTTCTACCTCTACGGCGTGCAGGCGTTCGGTGGTTGGCTGGCGCAAGCATACGGTTTGCGCGAAGGAGCGGTGGAAGCCCTGTTGATCTTGGCGCTCGCACTCGCCGCCGTTCCGTTGCATCGGTGGTTGCGAAGTCGGGTGCATGAACTCTTCGCCCGCGAAACCGGCGTCTATCGCGATCTGCTCGGTAGTGCCGGGCGACAACGGTGGTCGCGCGAGCGTCTGCCGGAGTTCCTCGCCGCGGCGGCGCGGAAGATCGAAGAAGCGCTCGGCCTGGAGCGGGTCGCGTTGGTTGTCCCTTTCGCTGCCGACGACGAGCGCGCGGACGAGTGGCAATCGCGCTTGTGGGAATGCGCCCGAACGCGCGATTGGTTCGAAGCCGACGACGCGCTCGCCGAACGAGGTTGGAACGCTGCGCGCACGCTTCGCTGGGAGGGCGAACTGCTCGGTCTGATGCTGGTCAAGGCGCGCGAGATCACACCCGAAGCGCGCAGTGCGCTGGAAGTGCTGGCCGGACAGCTCGCGCTCGTCGTTCGAGACTGCCGTTTGATCGAAGAGAACGTCGCCTTGGAGCGCGAACTGGCCCACGGCGAGCGGCTGGCGGCGCTCGGCCAGTTGGCCGCTACGGTCGCCCACGAGATAAAGAATCCGCTCGCGGCGATCAAGGCGATTGCACAGGTGATGCGCGAAGACGAGAAGTTGCGCGAAGAGTACGGACGCGATCTGGAGTTGATCGTCGGCGAAGCCGACCGCCTGAGCCGGACGCTCAACCAATTGCTCAGTTTCGCGCGCCGCACGCCCGCGGTCGAAAGCGGAAGCCGGAGGCACGCTGCTGAATTGGTCCAACAAGCGGCCGCTCTCTTTCAAGCCGAAGCGATGCAACGCGGCATCCGGTTGGAGCCGTGTGTGCAAGCGGACGCCGCGCTCGATGGTGCGCGGGCGGAGGCCGTGCGCGATGCGCTCTTCAACCTCGTCGCCAACGCCATGCAAGCCGTTCGGTCCGGCGGGCGCGTGCGGCTCGAAGCTTTCGCGCAGGATGACGCGCTCGTCTTCCGCGTGACGGACGACGGGCCCGGCATCCCTGCGCATTTGCGCGAGAAGATCTGGGAGCCGTTCTTCACGACGCGCCAGCGCGGCACGGGACTGGGATTGGCCATCGTTCGCAAGCGTATGGAAGCGGTCGGCGGCAGTGCTCGGCTCGTCGTCGAAGAGAACGGCGGCGCGTGTTTCGAGCTGCGGTTGCCGAAACCCGCGTCGGACTGAAGGCCGCCTCCGCGGCGTCGGACCGCTCGCTCATCGATCCTCTGCGCGGCGACGGCGGCGCGTGGCGAGCCCTGCCAATCCCGTCCCGAGCAGAAGCAGCGCGGTCGGCTCCGGTACCGGAGTGAAATTGTAATCGACGTTCTCGACGAGATACCACCGTTGATTGTCCATGAGGAAAGTGCGCAGGTAAACGGTGGCGATGCCGGTGCCGACAAGGTCGAAGCTGAAGACGTAGCCGCCAGGGCAACCTGAAATAGTGCTCGTCGTGCAACCTTGCAGAAGTCCTTCGAAAGAGAAGGGCGTGGTAACCGAGAAGCGCTCCGGCGCCGACACGGGCGGAATGGTCAAGCTCGCCGTAAAACGCAAGAATCCATCGTAGTAGATCGGGTTGTAGCTGGTTCCGTTCACCGTCGCTGTGCCGGAACGCACGTCCAATCCGACGTTGTAGGT
>CAKZOF010000186.1 GCA_937135995.1 uncultured Pyrinomonas sp. | reverse complement strand
CATGCCGCCAAGCCGAAGGACAAGGCGGGCGTGTGACGGGCTCCCGGTTCCGGCGGGTGACCGTCCTGACCCGTCCGGGGAGGGACGCGCCGGTCCCCGGAGTCCCTTCGTGATGGGACGGCCGGACCACCGTGGAACTTGCCGCCGCCTGACGCCTTCTTCCCGTCGTGAGTGACGGGACCGCCATGCCCCAGCCAGCCGCCTTCGAGACCGACATCCCGACGCGGAGGGCGATCGACCGCCACGCCGCCGACGCCGGGGTGGCCTTCGACGTCGGGGTCGCCTTCGACAACATCGAGACGATCAAACGCGCCGTTGAAGTCGGCATGGGGCTGGCGATCGTGCCGCGTCCGAGCGTGCTCGATGAGCAGCGGAGCGGGCAGCTGGCCGTGGTCGCGCTGGCTGAACCCGAGTGGACGCGGTCGGTCGGCATCATCTACCGCAGCGACCGCGCGCTGAGCACGGTGGCGAAAAAGTTCATCGAGCTATTGGTGGCGGAGCAGGGAGCGAAGTAAAATCTCCCGAGAAGGCGCGCCAACCGAAGACGCTAGCGATAGGCCGACCGTGGCGCGTCCGATTCGGCGTCTCGCTTAAGAGAGCGGCACAAGCGGGCAACGAAACGTCGGAGGTGGAAGCATGGACTTCTTTCTGCTCTTTCTGCTCTTCTTTCTGGCCATCTCGGCGCTGGTGATCGCGTCCAAAACGATCAAGATCGTGCCGCAGGCGACCGTCATGTTGATCGAGCGGCTCGGGCGCTTCAGCCGTCTGGCGACCAGCGGTTTGAACGTCATCGTTCCGTTCCTCGATCGCCCGCGCGCCGTTTACTGGACTGGAACGCGTCCAGGTTTGACGTCGATCGACCTGCGCGAGCAGTTCATCGATCTCCCCCCGCAGCCGGTGATCACGCGCGACAACGTGACGATTCACGTCGATTCGGTCGTCTACTGGCAGATCACCGATCCAATCAAAGCCGTCTATGAGGTGGCCGATCTAGTCGGCGCGATCATCCAGTTGACCATCACCGGTATGCGTTCGGTGATCGGCGAAATGGACTTAGATCACACGCTTTCGTCGCGCGAGCAGATCAATTCCAAGCTGCGCGTCATCCTCGATGAAGCGACCGATAAGTGGGGCGTCAAGGTGACGCGCGTTGATGTCAAGAACATAACGCCGCCTGAGGACGTGCGCGTCACGATGGAAAAACAGATGACCGCCGAACGCAACCGGCGCGCGCTTGTACTGCAAGCCGAGGGCGAAAAGCAGGCGGCGATCGCCCGCGCCGAAGGCGAAAAACAGGCGGCGATCACGCGCGCCGAAGGCGAAAAGGAAGCGGCTGTTTTGCAGGCCGAAGGCGCCGCGCAGGCTCGCTTGCGCGCCGCAGCGGCAGAGGCCGAAGCGATCGCGCGCATCTCG
>CAKZOF010000185.1 GCA_937135995.1 uncultured Pyrinomonas sp. | reverse complement strand
TCGGCGTGCGCATCGAGCCTGCACATCGAGCCTGCACGATTGACCATCGGTCAGCGAACCTTTAGAAAAATGGGGGAGCGCGAGGGGCTGTAATCGATACACGGACCCCCTCGCAAGCTCTGCCTTTCTAGGCTATCATGATGGTATGAAGAAAAAGGCATGAAAGTCCACGCCGAATGCTGTCTATGAGATCAATTACCATCTCGCGTGGTCAACCAAGTACCGCAAGCGAGTGCTGGTACCGCCGATTGATGCGGAACTGAAGCAGATGCTGGCCCGATCCGCCGCAGAGCACGGATACGAACTGCTTGGACTGGAGGTGATGCAGGATCATGTCCACATCTTTCTGCCGCCCCGCCAGCGGTCAGCCCGGCAGTCATGGCCAAGGTTCTCAAGGGGGCGATCGCCCGGAGGTTGTTCATGGTGTTTCCGCATCTCAAGCGCGAGCTGTGGGGCGCTCCACCTATGGAACCCGTCTTAGTCGGGACCGCCGGACATGTAAACGCAGAGAATCAAGCGCTACATCGAGGCGCAGAAGACCGATGCCGATGCTAACCATTAAGGCGCAGATCCATGCGACGCCCGAGACCGAACGGGTCTTGCGGGACGCGATGTTTTGCGCCACCAAGGTCTACAATGGGCTGATGTGGCATCTGCGCCGCCAGCAGGAGCAGACCGGTCGCGTCTCTGTGCGTCGGTCCAACCTCAACCGCATCCTTAAAACGCTCCCAAGGGCCAAGGGATACTATTCCATGTCTGCGCAGCTCACCCGTGATGAGGTGCGGCAGGCGTGGCGGTCTTTCTTCGCTCTCCGGAAGAACGGTCGCACGAAGCACAACGCACCCGGTTTCCGCCCAAGGGGTTTTTTATCACCACTCAGATACGTGCAAAGCGGGTTCACGGTCGCTGGCGACCGTGTCACCCTGTCATTGGGCAAGTGGCGCGAGGATGGCGTCCGCCAGATCACTTTTCGCATCAGCCATCGGCCCGACCTGAAATACGAGCGGGTGCGTGAACTGTCTATCACCTACGACAAGTCGTCAGAGCGTCTGGAAGCTCGTCTGGTAGTAGAGGTTCTGCCCCGCGAGAACCACGGTGAAGGCCGTGTGGCTGTTGATGTGGGCGAGACGGTGCTGCTGGCGGCGGTTTTTGCTGACGGCGTGGCGCTTCTCTATTCGGGACGCCTCATCAAGGCGATCCGCCGCTATTGGCAGAAGGTGAGAGCCAAGGTCAAGCCGCCATCGCGCGACGCCCCACACAGGTCACGCCGGTACAGTGAGATCGCCCACAAGGAGCGGCGACAGGTTGAGCACCTGCTGCACATAGTGACCGCGCACTTCATCCGTGAGTGCATCCGGCGCGGTGTGAAGGAGATCGCCATCGGCGATCTGCGCAACATCCGGCAAGAGATCGCTTACGGAGATCGCTTGAACCAGCGGCTGCACAACTGGGCTTATCGCAAGGTCATCAACATGCTCCGATACAAGGCGGCTCTCGCTGGGATCGTCGTGCACGCGGATGTGGATGAACGAGGCACATCACGCACCTGCCACGCTTGCGGGAGTGAGCGAAAATCGAACCGGATTCACCGCGGGTTCTACCGCTGTGGGTGCGGGTGGACGGCGCAGGCGGACGTGAACGGAGCGCTGAACATCTACGAGCGCGCCTTCCAGGTATCTCCCACGAAGGGGAGTAGTGGCCGAGTGGCGCGGCCCATGGTCTTGTCATTCCAACTGGGATGGCATACGGTCCACGAACCGGAGCGCAAGCACTTGCGCGCATCCGCCTAAGGATGCCCCCGAATTCATTCGGGGGAGGACGTCACTGTCGATCGTTAAACGGAGGTCTACGACGCGCAATTTCCAGCAGCGCCCGATGTGGTGGAGATTCAATCGTGCGAGCCTGCGAACGAAACTGCTCGTCTTGACGGCAGTTTCGTTCATCTCCTCGTCGATCGCGTTCGTTTCAGCTTGGCGCGCAGTGCAGACGAGCTATCTTTTCGCCGCGCGGCAGGTCGAGCAATCGGTCGCGCAAGCGGCGCGCGAGATTGCGCGCGAGGCGACGGGTAGTGAAAAGCTGCGTCCCGAAGGACGCCCCTTACCGCCACACGAAAGAGAGATCCGCGCACGTTTTGCCGACGAACCGACGCGCGCCGTCGCGCGTGCGCTACATCGAGTGCCGGAGATAAGCGGCGGTTTATGTCGGGCCGAGGGAACGTTGTTGACGGCTGTCTCTGCCGACACCAAGAGCACGGCTCTTTCGCCGCGCGAACGGCAAGCGAGCGACTGGGCCTGCCAGCGAGCGATCGCGTCGCCGGGACTGCAGGTGGTCGAAGTCGAGTTCGGTGGCGAACGGTTCGCCGTCGCTTTCCAACCGCTCGCGGAAGACGAGGAGCGATCGGCCTCGGCGGCAGGCGTCTTTGCCTTTCGGCCTCTTCCACGCGCGCGTCTTTTCGCTGATCCGGCGAGCGTGTTGATGCCGGTCGGCTCGTTGCTGCTGGCCATCGGGCTGGCGCTCTTCTCGTTTGCGACTTGGCGCGAGTGGCGGCTGGGCATGCGCCAGCTGGAAACGGGACTGACCGAGATCGCGCGCGATCTCGGGGCGCGCATCGAACCGCCAGCGTCGGCGGAGTTGGGCGCGATCAGTCGAGCGATCAATGAACTCGCCGCCGATCTCCAAGCCAAACGGCAAAGAGAGGCCGAACTAGAGCGTTCGCTCGCCCGCAGCGAACGGCTCGCCTCTTTAGGCAGGGTTGCCGCAGGCATCGCGCACGAGGTGCGCAATCCGCTGGCCGCCATGAAGCTCAAGATTCAACTCGCGAGCCGTGGCGAGCAGGATCGCGAGAAGTTAGCGCGAACCTTCGCCGTGTTGCTCGAGGAGATCGAGCGGCTCGAGGCGCTGGTTCAGAAACTGTTGGATCTCAGTCGTTCGCCGCGTCTCGAACTGGGCCAGTGTGTGATCAGTTCGCTGGTGTCGGACCGCCTCGCGCTCATCGCCGATCGTTGTGCGCGGGCCGGCGTCGAAGTCGTGCTCGAACGAGCGAGCGAAGCTGACACAGTGGTTGAGGCTGACAGCGCCAAATTGGCGCAGGCGCT
>CAKZOF010000184.1 GCA_937135995.1 uncultured Pyrinomonas sp. | reverse complement strand
CCTGCTGCTGCCTCTGAGGCGCATGATTCCGCCGCTCGGCATGTTCGACATCTCGCCGATCGTCGCCTTTTTGATCCTCTGGTTGTTTCAGGCTGCCGTGGCGGGCACTTTGCTGCGCGGCTGGCCATTGAATTTCATCGGTTAAGCGTCGCTAGCGGAACTTGACCGATGAGAGGCCAGTGTTCAACCTATCGCTGGTCGCGGAAAAAGCGGGCAACGCGCGCAACGATCGTCAACTTGACTCCGGATGATCGACTGGACAGAAAAAGAGGATGCCGTTTGGTTCAACGTGCGCGCCGTGCCGCGTGCCGCGCGTAGCAGAGTCGCTGGCGAATGGAACGGCGCGTTGCGCGTGCAACTTGCTGCTCCGCCCGTAGACGGCGCTGCCAACGAAGAGCTCGTGCGCACGCTGGCAAAGGCGCTGCGCGTTGCGCCGCGCGCGGTCGAGATCGTGCATGGCGCTGCTGGACAAAACAAGCGCGTGCGCGTTCGCGGACTCAGCGGCGCAGAGTTGGAGCGCCGGCTCGCCATACAGCAGAAAATGGTAGACGCCGAACGTCGCAACTAATAGCTGTAGCGTTCGCCCGCCGCGCGCTTTCGTCGAGGGCGATGAACGGAAGCACGCCGGATCGCGAGTGCCCGCTCGCTTTGTTGGACAAAGCGAGCGGAAGAGCGGCCCCTCTCTTTTCGCTCGAAGGCCGGGCGATCAAGCGACGGATCGCTTCCCGGGACAAAAATTCGCCTTGCCTCCGAGCTTGCTCGAACGACGCCTTGCCGTTTTTCGCGCCGAGCGCGTTCAAGAAGAGATCTCGTCGTTAGCCTCGTCGCGCACGAACTTGCCGAAGTAGCCGTTCCACGGCGGAATGACGATGGAGACGGCGCCATAGACTTTAGCTTGGCATGAGAGGCGAATCAGCGGGCGCGGGTCGTCCGTGTCGATGTAGCCGAAGCGCGGCATCATGCGCCGTTCGAGCTTGCCGACTTCGGAGAGTTTCTCGGCACCACCCAGCACGCCGACCCAGCACGTGCCGCAAGCAGCCGATCGGCACTGGACCGGGATCGGTCCTTCACCCGCGACGCAGCGCGGGTCGCGCAAGTGCCACGGCCGTTTGTCCAGCGCTGCGCCCCATGCGATCTCTTGCGTGTGGACCAGTTTGAAGCGCGCTTCCGGATCGTTCTCGTCGAACGTGACGGTCCACCGTTTGTCTTCCGTGCGCAAAAAGCTGAACAACCCTTGCCGGTCGTCGCGCGCTCGTTCGCGCAACACGTCGTCCGGCGTCCGCCGGAGTGCCTGCTCGCTCAGCGTGACTTTGCCCGCGGCGCGCTGGAACGACTCAAGCCCCACTTGGCGCACAGTCATGAAAGCGACCGCCGTGATGCCGAGCACCAGCGACTCGTCCACGCCGAGCCGTTGTGCGGCTTCGCGCGCTACTCGGCTGATCTGCTCGGCGAGCGTGCCGTGCGTTGCTTCTTGCCCGAAGCGGTCGGCGAACTCCGTCACGGCCGCTTTCACCGTGGGCCAGAAGCGGTGTCCGTAGAGGAAACGGTGCGATTCGTCGATTTGATCGTGCAGGCGGTAACGCCCCTGAAGTTGCATGTCGCGGGCGAGTCGGTCGGGGTCTTCGGCGCGTTCGAGCGCGCGCGCCAGCGAGAGCGGGAAGAAATGGAACCAGATCTCGGTCGCGTTGCGATCCACTTCGTGCACGCGCGGCAACAGTTGACGCAGCGCGTCGGCCCACGCCTCTTCGCTTTGCGCGTGCAGAAAGGAGTCGAACGTGGGCGCGCTGTTGGAAACGGTTGGCGACAAGTGTGTTTCGTTGGTGCTCATCGCTCCTCGAAGACGTTCATTGAAAATTTCGATCTGCGGTCTGGTTGATCGAGACTGCGGCGACGTTTGCTTTCACGAACACGCAAGGTAAGTTCGAAATCCCGAAGTTTAATCCGAGTCGGACAAAATGGCAAAGACGAAAAAGCGCCCAGCGGACCGAACCGACCGAGGGCGTGCGGCAAAAGGCCGAAGCGGCGGCAGCCACCGGGCTCTCTCTTCGCAGCGGAATTAAATGGGCTTAAAAATCAGATAAATTTTTGGCGGCAACTTGCTCCGCAGGTGAAAATGTAGTATGAGATAGACTACTCCGCAAGGAGTGCCCCGTTGCAAGTCGAGCGGAAGTAGGATCGAGCAGTTTCGAGCGCTCCTGCGAGTCAGGAGCGGCGAACGCGAAGCGTAGATTGTGGTGTGCGTCGCTTCCGGCGCAACAAACGAAAGGTGAGGCAATGCCGCAACTGTTTCGTCCGAGCGCGAATTCGATCTCGAGGATAAGCATTTTCGGTGCCGTCTTCATCATCGCTTCAGCCATCTTCCTCGTGATCGCATTCCAACGCTCGTCTTACATCACCAAGGCGTACGTCGAAGTCGAGCAGCCCGTGCAGTTCAGCCACAAGCACCACGTTGGCGATGATGGCATCGATTGTCGTTACTGC
>CAKZOF010000183.1 GCA_937135995.1 uncultured Pyrinomonas sp. | reverse complement strand
CGCTGTGCGCTGCGTGCTCGCCACGCCGCTTGTGCACGAGGCCGGTAGCTTCGGCGCGATCACACTCTACTCGACCAAGCGCTCGTCCTACACGGCGGAACACGTGCGCCTGCTCGAATCGGTCGCGCAGCACGCCTCCGTGGCGCTTAACAACGCGCTCACTTTTGAGCGCACGCGCGAAAGCGCGCTCACCGATCCGGTGACGGAGCTACCGAACGCGCGCGCTTTCCGCTTGATCCTCGAACAGCGCATCGCCGAATCAAAGCGCGTCGGGCGCGAGCCGCTGACTGTGCTCAGCATGGATCTGGATGGTTTTCGACAAGTCAACGACGCTCACGGTCACGGCGTCGGCGATCGGCTTTTGGCGCGCGTCGCCGAGCTGATCAAAAAGCAACTTCGCCAAATGGACGTGCTGGCCCGCTTTGCTGGCGACGAGTTCGTCGCCCTGATGCCCATGGCGTCGCGTGACGTGGCCACAGCGGCGGCCGAAAGGATTCGCGCCGCCGTCGAATCCCACCGTTTTTCGGTGCGCACGGGGCGCATCATCCACGTGGGGATGAGCATCGGCGTGGCCGCTTTTCCCGAAGACGGCGACACCATGGAAGAACTTCTCGAAAGCGCGCACCGGAACATGCAGCGCGACAAGCACGCGCGCAAACTCGCGCCCGTGTCGGAAACAGGGTCTCTCGCTTCTCTCGACGCCTTCCGCTGAAGGCGTTACCTCCGTCAATCCTTGATCGGCGCATGTTTGCAGAAAAGCGACATGCGCCTCTTTTTTTTGAGGGATCTTGTCCCGACCAAGCTGACTTCGCCGAAGGCGTGGGGCACAGCTTCGTCGCAGCACGGGCCGGAGATGAGCGATGACAACTGCAAGCGGGCTAGCGTCGGACGACAAGGTGAAGCGCGTCGAGGAGTTCGACGTGCTTCAGCAGCAACAACGTAGTGGTTGCGGACGTGCAAAGCGGCGTTGCGCGAAATCGAGAAGCTGCATGGCGTAAGAGAGATGGTTTTGCCGGGAACGGGTCGGATTCGTGCCGGATCAAGTACGAGAACGCGCCCTTCGATGGCACAAAATGGAACAACCGTCTCGCATCATCTTCCTGACGAACTGCGATTCGGTCGTGGCGGGAGCCGTTCCCTCATCGCATGGGGAAGCACCCTTTGGCCATTTGCTTGGCTGGACGACATCGGCCTTGTTTCCCGGTCGCACCGAAAAGCAGCGCCAAACTAAAACTCATCCGTCCTTTTGCCCCTTGTTCCCCGTTGCACAGGGGAGCAGTGCGGTAGATCCTCGATGGTATCAACGACGCCAAAATATTCCCTCGTCGCACTAGGCAGCGGCCTCTTTTTGCGCTCCGGCGCGCGCTTGCGTATAATCTTTGATCGGTTTAATGATGGAAGTTCAACAAGTGGGGTTTAGCCCCGCTGGCGAGATCGCAGACGCGCCGTTCCCCGCTGCTGCTTCGAACCGCTCGGAAAGCGACGCCGGCGAGAGAGCGCTCTCGAGTTCGAGCCGAAGATAACATGACTAACCAGATGAACACCAAGAAACCATCGCCATCGCGTCAAAAGGCCGATGAGATCGGTGCGGTCACCACCGTCGCGGAAAACGATGCAGCCGAAGTCGCCACCGTCGAAGAACTTCGCGCCGAACACGAACGCCGCAAAGAGGATCAACAAGCGCGTATCGTCGAAACGGAGCGCGATCTACTCCTTCACCTCCTCTACCAAATGGTCCTTATCCGTCGTTTCGAAGAGAAAGCGGCGGAAGCCTATAGCCTCGGCAAGATCGGTGGTTTCTGCCACCTTTATATCGGCCAAGAGGCCGTCGCCGTGGGCGCCATTTCAGCCATCCGCCCCGATGATTACGTCATCGCGAGCTACCGCGAGCATGGACACGCGCTCGCCAAGGGGATGAGCGCCGAGGAGGTCATGGCCGAGCTTTTCGGCAAGGCCGGCGGCTGCTCGGCAGGCAAAGGTGGCTCGATGCACCTGTTCGATGCCAGCGTTAATTTCCTCGGCGGCCACGCCATCGTCGGCGGGCAGATACCGCTCGCCACCGGCGTCGCCTTTGCGACCAAGTACCGTAACGAAGATCGCGTGACGCTCTGCTTCTTCGGCGAAGCGGCGGTCAATCAAGGCTCTTTTCACGAATCGATGAACATGGCGCAGTTGTGGAAGCTCCCGTGCGTGTACATCTGCGAAAACAACCAGTACGGCATGGGAACGTCGCTGGCGCGCGCCATGTCTCTGCAAGATATCGCCAAAAAGGCCTGCGCTTACGGCATGGCCTCGGAGTTCGTCGACGGTATGGACGTGTTGGCCGTGCGCGAAGCGACCATGCGCGCTGTCGAGCGCGCGCGGCGCGAATCGCTTCCGACCCTGCTCGAGGTGCGCACCTACCGCTATATGGGCCCCTCGATGTCCGACCCGGGCAACTACCGGAAGCGCGCTGAGATCGAGCAGTACCAGCAGCGCGACC
>CAKZOF010000182.1 GCA_937135995.1 uncultured Pyrinomonas sp. | reverse complement strand
CGGTGCATGGAGCACACACCGAGTGTGACGTGAAGTCACCACCTTCCGGTCTGATCATGGATCCATCGGGAGCGTGCCGACTCGGTGTTTCGGGTGGGATTCCCGGACGCGAATCGTCGACAGAGCCGTTCGGTTGACGTTGTGGATAAATGTCCATAATTTTAGGAACGGTTTCTAGGTTAAGCTTCTGCATCAGGAAGCCCAACGACTTGACAGCGGGCGCAAGGAAGGGTTATCTTCGCCACTTCGATTTGAAAACGGATTTCAATTTCAGATTCAAATTCGGACAACCGTGGGGGACTCACCGTGCACCAGCTTCGCCTTTTCGCGCAACGTAGATCCATCTTGGCAGCGCTCTCCCCGCAGCGTCACGCGCCCTGCGCGGGCGGCGCATGGCTCTGTTTGGCCTTGTTGCTCTTTGCTCTTCCCACCAACGCCCAAAATAGTTCGTCCATCTCAGGGCGCGCCGTCGACGCCAACGGTGCTGCAATGCCGAACGTAGAGGTGCGCCTCTTGCTCAAAGACGCTTCGCTGCGCACGACGATCACCGATGAACGCGGCATCTTCCTCTTCGACCGCGTACCGCCGGGAGAGCACCTCTTGGCTGCGCAAGCGACCGGGTTTGCGCCGACGGAGCAACGCGTGCAGGTCGCTTCCGGCGAACAACGGCGCGTGGATTTGGTTCTCCGCCCCGATGCCCTCTCGGCTCAAGTCACCGTGACGGCGACGCGCACGCTGGAATCGGTGGCGACCGTTCCGAGCGCCATCACCATCGTTGCGCGCGATCAATTGGAACAACAGCGAACCGTCTCGCGAAGCGTCGCCGAGGCCCTCGGATGGTTGGTGCCGGGCTTGGCTCTCGGCAATCAAAGCTTTAGCATCAATGGGCAAACCCTGCGCGGGCGCAATCTAGCCGTGCTGATCGATGGCATCCCGCAATCGACCACCATCAACGTACGCCGCGATCTCTTCAATATAGACGCCTCCGCCATCGAGCGTATCGAGGTCCTACGCGGGCCGACGGCCATCTACGGCGA
>CAKZOF010000181.1 GCA_937135995.1 uncultured Pyrinomonas sp. | reverse complement strand
AGCGCAAAAGACCGACGCGAGCTGTCCGCTGCCGATCGACGGCGAAGTGGTCAAACGCGGCGCGCCCATCGGCGACTCTCCGGCGGTCTCGCTCGCAACGGCGTTGCGCGAACCCACCAAATTCGCGGGCAAGCGCGTGGTGATCGAAGGCGTCGCGGCGCGCGTTTGCTCGCGCAAAGGCTGCTGGATGGAAGTTGCACCGCGGCTCGGCGCGAACGAGAGCGTGCGCGTAACGTTCAAGGATTACGGATTTTTCGTTCCGCTCAACGCGCAAGGGATGAAGGTACGCGCCGAAGGCGAGTTCGTCGTCAAGAAACTGAGCAAAGAACAAGCCGACCATTACGCCGAAGAGGGGGCGCGTCTTATCCGCAACGCGGACGGGACGGCGAACGAAATCGGCTTCATCGCGACGGGCGTCGAACTACGCCGTTGAACTTCGTCTGTCATAGCCCCACGGCTCGCTGCCGGGGCTTGTGGGAGAAGCAAGTCCGCCTAAAGCGTGTGCTTGAGCTTTATTGCCGGCGCTCGAGGCTTTGGGTGTCGCCCACGCGCGAGAGAGCGCGCCGGAGCGATCATCGGATGAGGTCATGACCAAGCCGTTCAACATCCGCGACATCGAGATCAACCCGCCCTTGATCCTTTCGCCGATGGCGGGCGTCACCGACGTCGCCTTTCGCTGCTTGCTCAAGCGGCGCGGCGGCATCGGATTGACCGTCTCCGAGTTCATCTCGGTCGAGGGGTTGACGCGCAACAACCCGAAATCTTGGCGGCAGATGCGCTTCAACGAATACGAGCGCCCGTTCGCCGTGCAGATCTTCGGCGCGCAGCCCGAACGGATGCGCATGGCGGCGGAGATGGCCCAAGAGGCTGGCGCCGACATCGTGGACATCAACTGCGGCTGCCCCGCTCCGAAGGTCGTCAAGCATGGCGGCGGATCAGGCTTATTGCGCGATCTGCCGCGCCTCGAAGCCATCTTGCGCGAAGTGCGCAAAGGCATCACCATCCCGCTGACGATCAAGATTCGCGCTGGATACTCAGACCGCGAAATCAACTGCGTCGAAGTGGCGCGGCTGGCTGAAGATTGCGGCGTCGAGCACGTCGCGCTTCACGGGCGCACGCGCGAACAAGGCTATCGTGGGTTCGCCAATTGGGATCTGGTCCGCCAAGTCAAAGAGGCGGTCAAGATCCCCGTCTCCGGCAGCGGCGACGTGACGACCATCGAAGGCGCGTTTCAGCGTTGGCGCGAAACCGGTTGCGACGGCATCCTGATCGGGCGCGGCGCGATGATGAACCCGTGGATCTTCCGTCAAATCGAAGATGCGCTTCATGGGCGCGAGCCGTTTCAACCGACGCTCGAAGACAAGCGCGCTGTGCTGCTCGAATACTTCGAGTTGCTGCGCGATGACATGCCGGAGATCGCCGCCATCAACCGAATGAAGCAACTGGCCGGACACTTCACCAAGGGGTTGCCGGGCGGCGCGCGCTTCCGCACGGCGATCTACCATTCCCACTCCGTCCAAGAGATTTTGGACCGCATCGAAGAATACTTCACCGCCATCGCGCAGGGCCGCCCGTACATGGGCGAAGAGACGACCGACACAAGCGACGTCCCCGCGCTCACGTCCTGCGACGCGCTGTGCGAAGCGGCTTGATGAGAGCCTAGCATTCAGGTCGCCGCGCCCCGTCTTGGTGATTCGTCATCTGGTCTGTGCGAAGCGGCTTGATAAGAACCTAGAACTCAGAAATCGGCATCTCGCTATCTCGGAAAAGCCTGGCGAGCGCGCTGGCCCTTTTTGAGCGGCGTCGGGACGCCACCGCGGCAACACCCACTCTGGAAAGATCGGCGAGCGCGTTCGTGAGCTGTTCTGTCTCGCATCTGGACCATAACGCTTCGCCGTTCAGGCCGCCTCATGCGCTGCGAGACATCTTCCAACATCAACGGCGGCGGAAACGTCTCCTCAGTTCGTTCAAAGCTTGGTCGAGTTCGCGCACTCTGAGCGCTTTAGCTGCGAAGAAGAAGACCACGCAACCGATGGCGATCGGGATCAGCGCTTCCGCGAGTCTCGCGACCAAGCTCTTGCCGGGAACAAGCGCATCGAGCAAACGATACGCGCCGTAGCTTGCGATCGAAAGCGCGATCGAAGCGAGCGCGATCCGCACGAACGAAGCCATGATGCGGCGCCCTTCGAGCTTGCCGATGCGCCGGCGCATCAGAAAAGCGAGGGCGAAGAAATTGACGAGCGCGACGCACGAAGTCGAAAGCGCCAGTCCGACGTGTGCATAACCGTTCGGCGTCAAAGGCGTTACGCCGAAGCGCCCGAACAGATCGCGGAAGTAGTAATTCGCCACCGCGTTCACCAAGATCGAAAAGAGGCTCACCATCATCGGCGTGCGCGCATCGTCGAGCGCGTAAAAGGCTGGCGACAGCACTTTGATCGCCGCGTAACCGGCAAGGCCGACCGCGTAAGCGGCGAGCGCCAGCGCGACCATGTGCGTATCGGTAGCGGTAAACGCTTTGCGCTCGTAGATCAGCGCGATGATCGGGTGGCCCAACGCGACCAGACCGCAAGCCGATGGGATCGTAAACAGGAAGACGAGATTGATGGAAGAAGCCAGCGTCGAGCGGAAATCATCCATCTCCCCGCGCACGGCGAAACGCGAAATGGCCGGCAGCGTCGCCGTCCCGATGGCGACGCCGAACACTCCGATGGGGAACTGCATCAAGCGGAAAGCATAAGCAAGCCATGATGGTCCGCCGTTGATGCTCGAAGCGAAGAAGGTGTTGACCAGAACGTTGATCTGCACGGCTGCTGTGCCGATGATCGCCGGAGCCATCAAGCGCATCACCTGCCGCACGCCCGGATCGGTGAAGCTGACGATCGGTTTGAAGCGGAAACCGACCTTGAAGAGCGAGGGTACTTGAATCAGGAACTGTAACGCGCCGCCGATGAGCGTGCCCCACGCCATGCCGATGATGGCCCACTGCGCAGCGTCGCTCGGGATGGCGTTCGGATCACGCGGGCTGGTCCAGCCACCGCCGCTTAGCCAGTAGGCGAGCGCTAGCCCGCCGACGATCGAACCGATGTTGAACATGGTCGAAGCCGACGCAGGGATGCCGAAATGGTGCTTCGCGTTCAACACGCCCATCGCCACCGCCGCGAGCGCGACCATGAGGATGAACGGGAACATGATGCGCGTCAGCGTCGTCGCGAGCGCGGCCTTCTCCGGCGAAAAATCGCGCGCGATCACGGCGACGATCTCCGGCGAGAAGATGATCCCGACGATGACGATCACGCTCAAGACGATGGCGAGCGCGTTCATCACCATGTTCGCCAGCCGCCACGCTTCGCGCTCGCTCCGCTTTTCGATGTAGTCGGTGAAGGTCTTGACGAACGCGGCCGAGAGCGCCCCTTCGGCAAACAGATCGCGCAGCGTGTTCGGGATGCGGAAGCCGACCTGAAAAGCGTCGTTCAAGAACCCCGCGCCGAAATAGGCGGCAAAGACCTGCTCGCGCACCAACCCCAGAATGCGCGACCCCATCACGGCCAGCGAGACGACCCCGGCTGAAC